>NZ_LIAC01000017.1:0-77388 GCF_002210235.1 Flavobacterium sp. NLM | reverse complement strand
AGACGCACTGCTGTGCGTCTCTACGATATGCTTTGTGGTTATTTTTTGTCGAAGAAATATTCATTTCCAATTTTGTGTAGAGGTGCACAACAGTACGACTACGTCCAATATTCACGTTTGTTATACTTTGCGCATAAGACGCACTGCTGTGCGTCTCTACGATATGCATTGTGTTATCTGCTGGTTGAAAAAAAAATATAATTCACCCCAATTTTCCGTAGAGACGCACTGCAGTGCGTCTACGTCAAGTATTCACAATATGATTCAAAATAAAAAAAGCTCCCATTAAAGGAGCTTTTTTCAATTGAAAGTAAGATGTTTTTATTTAACCAACTGCTGTAAAGGTTTCAATTGTTCCATATCTATTTTTGATTCTTTCAAAACAGACATTAAAGTCATAATGCTGTTCGGGTTCATATTGTTTCCTAACACACGAACAACGGCAAAACCATTTTCTTTTCTGTTTGCAAAAACTATGAATTCTTTGATGTTGTCATCAGAGCCGACATAACTAATTGATGCGCCGTCTTTACCGGAACCAACTTTCATTAATTCCTGATATTTTGGGTCTTTTAATATGGCCTTAACCTTATTTCGTTCTGCTTCAAATTGCACCTGATTTTTATCATTTGCTTTAAAAGCTAATATGTTCATTTTGTCGAATGAATTTATGGCTTCTTTTTGCTCTGCCGACAATTTAGTATTGTCGAGATTTAAAATAGAAGGAGAAACATCGAGTGCAATAAAGTCTTTTTTGTCTGTGTTTTCGACAAAATACTTTTGCAGTGAAGGCTCAGAATTACAACTTACAAAAGTTAGTAATGCTAAAATGGCTGTGGTGAAAACGTTGATTTTCATGATTATCTTTTGCTTTTAGAAGCTTTTTTCAAGTCAGTTCCGCCAGGAAGCTGCATTTTGTCTGTAAGTACAGAGATTTCATTTAAATCGAAATTACCTGTAAGTGACAATAAAACAGATTCTTCGCTTTTTGCCCCGTCAACAAACATTAGTAATTCTTTAATTTGAGTATCTGTAGCGCCAGATTTTACCATTATCCTAACATTTTTACCGCTGTCGTTGATACGCATAAGTTCTTCTAAACCAGCAGATTTTATGTATTTATCTGCAGAAGCTTTCATATCTGCTTCAACTTTAGGATTTTTTGTGGTAAACACTTTTAAGTAGTCTAATTTTTTAATCAGGTTAATGTATTGCTGTGTTTCTTTATCAGAAGCATCAACTTTTACCTTACTCATTAAATCAAACATTTTTTTGTTTACAATTACTGATGTTACATCGTCCTGACCGTCATATTTGTCAAAGGCACTTTGTGCATAAAAAGCTTGTGTAACGAATGCGAAAACTAGAGTTATGATGAAATTTTTCATAATTATTTTTGTGTTTAATTTACTGTTTAAAAATTTTGTTTTTTGATTGTTCATATTCGCCAATGTATTGTACACTTTCAATACCTACATTAACATTGTTCGACAATAGAGCCAAAGCTTTTTGCGTTGCTGCAAGGGCTTCTTCCGGATCGTCGTAGGTTCCTAATTCAGACTGTGCGACAACCGGAGTTGTTTTTTCGCCTGCAAAATAATAGGTTCCAATTCCTAGTAAAACAACAACTGAAGCTGCAATTGATAACCACGCCACATTTCGTTTTTTAGTTTTTAGTGGGATCTCCTGCGTTGATTTTTGTTGTTTTACCTGAGAGAAATAACCAAAAATGGGTCTGTACTGCTCCAAATGCTGCGCAACATCTGATGAAGAAAAATATTCTTTTAATTGATTTTCTTCGGCAATAGAGGTTTCTCCCTGAAAGTATTTTTCTAATATATTTTCTATTTTATCTAATTCCATAACTGTGTGCATTTACCATTGATTCTCTTATTTTTTTTCTTGCTCTCGAAAGTGCCACCCGAATTGCAGTTTCGTTCATATTAACGATTTTTGCAATTTCTTCAAATTCATATTGTTCTACATCCCGTAACTGAATTAATATTTGAAGCTGTTCCGGCAGCTGATTTATAATTTTTCCAACCCATTCTAAACTATCAGCATCCTCTAATTTCCGGTCTAACTGCGGCTCACGATCTGTAAAATTATTATGGACAATCTGGAGGTTTCCGGCTCTTTTAGATTTTAACTGATCCAAACAATAATTTTTTGTCATGGTCATGGCCAGTGCTTCAACATTATTGTAAGTGTCCAGATTCTCTTTTTTATTCCACAATTTTACCATTACTTCCTGAGTAGCGTCTTCGGCTTCCTCGGTACTGGTAAGCAATCGTTTTGCCAGACGAAAAACTTTGTCTTTAAAAGGATTAACTAATTCTATAAACACATTCTGGTTCATAAATTAAAAGGTTATTCGTTAGCTTATATAGTCAAGACGAGCCACAATTATTTTTGTTACAGCAATAATGTAAAATTTTTTTAGGTAAAAAGAATACTACTTAAAACTAAAGGTAGTATTTTTACGTTAATAGAATACCAAGACACCGAAACCTAATTTCTATGAAACCAATTTTAAAGGCAATACTATTTTTGTTTGTACTAACATTTGCTTTGCAATCTTGTGAAGATGAGGATGATGTTAGAGCTCCCGCGGAGTTACAGGTAAACGATTTTATATGGAGAGGATTAAATACGTACTATTTATGGCAGGCTGATGTACCTAATTTAGCCGATGACCGCTTTGGTACAAAAAGTGAATTAAACTCTTTTTTATCTGGATATTCGCATCCAGAAGACTTATTTCAGGATTTATTAAACAAACCGGTAAGCAAATATCCAAGTAATGCTATTGATCGTTTTAGCTGGATTGTAGAAGATTATACGGTTTTAGAACAAGAACTTAACGGCATCACTAAAAATAATGGTGTTGATTTTAAACTAACCAGAGTTGCCGAAGGATCTAATGATTTAGTAGGTTATGTTCGTTATATTATCCCAAACTCTGATGCTTCTGGTAAAGATATTAAAAGAGGGGATTTATTTACAGGTGTAAACGGAACTAAACTGACAGTTTCAAATTATCAGTCATTATTATTAGGGCCTGATACTTATACTCTAAATTTTGCCAGTTATAATGGCTCTTCTTTTGTTTTAAATGGAAAATCACTTTCTTTAACTAAAACAACTTTGGAAGAAAACCCAATTTTAATTCATAAAGTAATTACTTCCGGCAGTCATAAAATTGGTTATTTAATGTATAATGGTTTCTATCAGGACTATGATTCTCAATTAAATGAAGCATTTGGTGAATTAAAAGCGCAGGGTGTTACAGATTTTATTTTAGATTTAAGATATAACGGAGGTGGTTCTGTACGTACGGCAACACGTTTGGCAAGTATGATTACGGGACAGTTTGACGGTGAAATATTTTCGAAAAGACAATATAATTTTAAAGTAATGGCCGCATTTAATAGTGAAGGACTAGAGAAGTTAAATGAAAGATTTGTTACCAATTTTGGCGGTAATTCTGTAAATAGCTTGAATATGGCTACGGTTTATGTTTTGACAACTTCAAATACGGCATCTGCAAGTGAGTTGGTTATAAATGGATTAAAACCTTACATCAACGTTGTTCAAATTGGCGAAACCACTATTGGTAAAAACGTTGGCTCAATGACACTTTATGATTCGAAAAGCTTCGATAAAATAAATGTAAATCCAAATCATAAATATGCCATGCAGCCTTTAATTTTTAAAATTTCTAATGCTGCAGATTTTGGAGATTATACAGGAGGATTGGTTCCAACTTATGTTCAGTATGAATACATAAATAATTATGGTGTTTTAGGCGATCCTTCTGAACCATTGCTGAATTTGGCAATCTCTAAAATTACAGGTTCTGCTGCTAAGAAAATCCAAACAGATCATAACGCAGTTTTACCATACATAAGCGATTCTAAAAAAATCAACGGATTACGAAACGAAATGTATCTGTAATGCTCTAAAAGGGTTTTAAAAATAGAATAGAAATAAAAAAAAGGCTTTCAGAAATGAAAGCCTTTTTTTACCAAAAACAAATAAAAAACTAATTCTAAAGTAAATTAATCATTAAAGTAAAAACCGTTTGGCCCCACTCCAACAGTTAATTCTTTTTGTAAACTTCCAGTTAAGCTGTAAATGTATGCTTTACTATCAGCTTTAAAATCTCCGCTGTCAGCTAAATAAATGCGGTTGTTGTTAACTGCAAATCCGTATAAATAACCTAAACTAGGCGTTACGATTGCAGTTGTTGAAGCTTCAGTTGCAGTAGTAGCAATAGAATAAACTGAATTCCCTACTGTATAATAAATTTTATTCTCGTAAACATCTAAAAACGCAGCTCCGTCTAATGACTCAGGGAATGTGATTCTGGAAATAGAATTGTCTGCTAATTTTACTTTTACAATTTCGCTTCTGTCTCCATAAGGACCTCTTAAAATATATAAGGTTCCGTTATCTTCTTCAATAGAATCTGCGCCTGAACCAATTACTACAGGAGTTTCTAATGCTTTAGTTGCAATATTTACCACTAATAATTTATCATTATTGTAAGGTTCAGTAATATATAATTTACCATTTTCTTCTACAAGCCTGTTAGCTGTTGCGTTTAGGTTGATTTTAGACTCATATGTATTTGTAGCTAAATTGATTACAGCAACATAATCATCAGTATTTCCGTTTGGATTACTTGCTGAAAAATAAGTATTAGCATTAGTTACATACGCTTTACCATCTTTTACAACACCATATCTTGGGTTTGCAAGTCCAGTATCGATTTTAGCAATCAATTTAAACGTGTATTTGTTTACCACATTTATAACATTTGAACCACCTGCAATAATATAAGCTCTGTCTCCGTCAAAAAAGATATTTTGAGCATATTTTCCAAGCAAATCTGATCCGTTTGCAGCAGTGTAAGCATCTTTTTCAAAAACGTTGAAATCATTGCTTGAAAAAGAAACACTTCCTTGTCCTGCGCTTCCTTCGTTTAAAATAAGGAATCCGTTTTTATATTCTACCTGGTCATTATCGTCATCACTCGAACAAGAAACGAATAACGAGACGCTAAACGCCATTAAAAGTAATTTACTAAGTTTCATAATTATTAAAATTTTAGAGTTAAATACATATTGAAATTTCGACCCGGCATTGGTCTGTCTTCAAGGCTTTCATAATTTTTATTGAAAATGTTTAAAACTTGAAAACCAAGTTTGAAAGAGTCAAGGAATTTAAAATCATAATCGATTCCGACATTTGAAATGTTGTAATCGTTTATAATTTCGTCCGGATTATTATCGGCTCTTGTGTACACAAAACCGTTGTATAAAAATTGATAATAAGCAGAAATTCTGTTTCTTGAATAAGCGACAGAAGCTGTTACTTTATTATAAGGAACAAAAAAAAGCTGGTTTTTTGTGGCTTCATCTTCTGAAACCGTATACGCATAAGAGGCATTTGCACTTAAGTTGTTTTTGCCAAATTGTTTTTTCCAGCTCAATAGGGTTTCGGCACCGTAACTATTAACATTGTCTTTATTTGTTGGACTCCAAATGCCGTTTTTGCCCGGAACCCATTGCAGTAAATCTTTAATTTTGATGTAGTAGAAAGTCTGCGTAAGCGAAATGTTTTTGAAAGTAAACACGTTTCCAATTTCTGCCTGATAGGAGCTTTCTGGTTTTAAATCAGGGTTTCCGCCTTCGTCCCAATACAAATCATTATAAGTCGGAATTCTGAAGTTTCGGGATATATTCAGTTTGAAATTGTACAATTTACTAAACTGATACGAAGATCCTAAAGAGAATAGAACCGGAGATTTGTAATTATCTGTAAACTCTTTTCGTACGCCAAGTTCATTTTTCCAGGCTTCAGAGAAATCTTGTTTGACCAATATTCCTGCTGAGCTGATTTCGCGAACGTGATCGCCAAAACTGCTTCCGTAACCTTTAGTTCTGTTATAATCTAAAATTCCATTTATTTGTGTTGATTTGAATAAAGTATATCCTAAATCAACTTTTGTAATTAAACTTTCAGTTTTTCCGTAAGTGTAGATGTTACTTGAATTATCAGCAAAATATTGATAGTTTTCAAAGATATAAGCCGCTTTAAAATTGGTTTTAAATTTTCCAAAATTACCGTCGTATTCTAATAAACTTCGATTGAAACCATTTACATATTTGCTTTTTGTTTCCGTTTCTACAACTAAAGAAGTATTTCTGTCTGTATTTGAAAACTGACTATACAGTTTTAAAGTATTTTTTGAGTCGATTTTATAACCTGCATTAGCGCTCATAGTTATAATATCATACTGTCCGTTTTGGTTCCAGCGCTGTTCGCCTCGCCAGGTGTAACGGTTTAAATACTTGTAATCGTTTGTGGAGCTGTTTTTAGAAAAACCAATTTGCGCACTCCATTTTTCGTTAGAAATATTCGTTTTATAATTTATTCCAATAGTATTGAAACTTCCGTAATCGAGTTTTAAATTATTCTCAAACCGATTATAGAATGCCAGATCGTTATTTAAATGCACGGTTCCGCCAATGGCACCGCTTCCGTAAATAACACTTCCGCCACCAGCTTTTACACTAATCGAATTATAATCAGAACCCGAAATTGTGTTGAAATCGGTGCTTCCGTTCATCTGCGAATTAATATTGATTCCGTTCCAGATTACAGCGGTTTGAGAAGAGGTAGTTCCACGAAAAGAAACCGTAGAAAGCATTCCTCGTCCGTATTCCTTAAAATAAATAGTTGAATTGAAATTTAAAAGATCAGTTAGTAAAGCTTCATTTTTATTGATAATCGAATCGTTAAGCTTTAAAACGGATTGGGAATTGGAGTATTTTTTCAGATTAGCATCAGAAACTACAACTTCTTTTAACTTAATAGAATCGCTCTGCGCCGAAATCAATTGGCACAACATTACAAGTAAAAAAGCAAAACGTATTCTTAAAGTCATAATTTCTACACTCTTTTTCCCGAGAGCTCGATATTTGTTACAAAGGCAGGTCTCCTGGCTCGCGTCTTGTTGTTTACCTTCCCATTCGCCAGCGCGAGCAGTGGTTTTGTAGTTTACAACAAGCATTCTTTTTAGAACTAAGCTTACAGTTGCGGGAACAGCTCAAGATTTTACTTGATTCCCTTTTAATGTGTTTTATAAAAACACAACCTTAATTTGCTGCAAAGATAAAGTTAAAATTATTGAATATTCAAATTTGTTTTACTATTTCAATTAAATACTAAACAAAACTAAATTAAAATGTAATTTTTATGACTTGTCCAAAATCGACATTATTTTGAAAAGCCTCTTTTAATGGCAGTGAAGTTTGATGACATAATACGCTTCTGATAATTCCGGCATGTGCTACAATAATGATAGGCTGCTGGGGTTTCTGCAGAATTTTTTCTGCTAAAAAATCACCAACTCTTTGATGTAATTCCACAAATGATTCACCATTTAAAACCTGAATGTTTACAAAATCTTCCATCCACGGATTTAATTGTTCTGGCGGAATTTCGTTCCAGTTTTTCAATTCCCAGTCGCCAAAATTCATTTCTTTCAAACGATCGTCTTCCTGATAAGAAATTGTTTTTATATTTTGCTGAATGTGTTTTGCTAAAATAGAACAGCGTTTTAGCGGACTTGAAAAAATAATAGCTTCACTAGGTAATTCTGAAACAATTCGGTTAAAAATTTCGTCAAAAGGTTCTGCAATATTTACATCAGATTGTCCGTAACAAATTCCTTTTTCACAGATGGTTTCGGTGTGGCGAACTAAATAAATTTCCATATAAAAAGAATACTTAAATAATAAATTACTTCGCACACTTGCTGCGTTGCGCCAAGACAATCTCCCGTATAACCGTCAATCCATTTTTGAAAATATCTGGCCAGAAAATATCTGGTTATAAAAACAGGAATTAAGGCTAAAAGAACTTTATAATTGAAATAGGAGAGTGCCAATAACGGAATTAATCCAAAGAAAAAAGATCCGAAAACTTCTTTCCAGCTATGTTGTTTAGCAATTGGTTTGCTTTTGCTCGAAGCGTCATCACGAGAATATTGATGCGTAAAAATAATGCTGATTGCCGCCAAACGACTTAAAGAATGTGCCGAAATAAATAAAAGGTAAATCAGTAAAATGTTATTAGTGAAAAGTAAAATAGATTCTGAAAGCAGTTTGAATTTAGCCAAAAAAAGCAAAACCAATCCAATTGCGCCATAAGCACCAATCGCGCTGTCTTTCATAATCATCAGGATTTTTTCTTTGGTCCAGCCGCCGCCAAATCCATCGCAGACATCTGCAAATCCATCTTCATGAAATGCTCCGGTTGTTAATACTGAGATTATAATAGCAAAAATAACAGCTGTTTCTGTTGAAAGAAAAAGAGAGAAAATATAAAAAGCCAGAAATGAAATCGATCCAACAATCCAGCCAATAAAAGGAAAATATCTTGTTGCTTTGTTTAAATAATCCGGATCGTGAGTAATGTTTTTTGGACAAGGAATTCTGGTGTAGAACATTAAGCAGGTGAAGAAAATGTGTAGTTCTTTTTTCATTAATTATTGTTTTTCTATTTAGTATGTCATTTCGACGAAGGAGAAATCTCCGCAAGTAGCTCGACAAAGATTGGTTAGATGGATTGCGGAGTTACTTGTGGAGATTTCTCCTTCGTCGAAATGACAAAAATGAGTATAAATCATTAATGAACATAATTATTTATGCTCAATTGAAGTTTACTTCCTACTAACCCCAGCACTTTCAAAACTAGCCATTTCATTCAAAAAAGCCTCAGCCGATTTTAAAATAGGAAATGCAATTGCACAGCCCGTTCCTTCGCCAAGACGCAAATCTAAATTTAAAATAGGTTTAGCGCCAAGATAATCTAATAATTTTTGATGCGCTTTTTCGGCAGAGCAATGACAGAAAACGGCATTTTTTTTAATATCAGGATTTATTTTAGAAGCAATTAAATATGCGACAGAACAAATAAAACCATCAACAAGAATCAGCATTTTATTTTCGTAAGCCGTTAGCATTCCGCTTGCCATTTGCATAATTTCAAAACCTCCAAAATAGGCAATTTGTTGTTTTAATTCGGCTTGACCGGAATAATTACCGATTACTTTTTTTAGAATATTTTGTTTGTTTAGCAGTTTTTCATCGTTAATTCCGGTTCCTTTTCCAACGCAGTCTTCGATTGAAAAACCGGTTAAAAGACTCATTAAAACGGATGCTGTCGAAGTGTTTCCAATTCCCATTTCACCAAAACCGATGCAGTTAGAACCTGTTTTAGCAATATTTTCTACAATTGATTTTCCTTTTTCAAAACACAAATTCAATTCTGTTTCACTCATGGCGGGAACATGAAGAAAAGATTGTGTTCCTTTTGCAATTTTGGCATTAATCAATTTTGCATTTGTTGGAAAATCATAATTCACTCCCGAATCTACAATCGATAATTCGATATTGTTTTGTTTGCAGAAAACATTAATTGCAGCGCCGCCTTCGATGAAATTAGTGACCATTTGGCGTGTCACATCTTGCGGATAATCGCTTACACCATGATTGGCGATTCCGTGATCTGCTGCAAAAACAACAATATTCGGATTTATTATTTTAGGATTTAAAGTTTCAAAAATGGACGCCATTTGAAAAGCCAAAGTTTCTAACGTTCCAAGTGAGCCGACAGGTTTTGTTTTCGAATCTATTTTTTCTTGTAAAAGGGTATTGAAATTAGTTTTGTTTTCAACTTTACTTGAAGGTTTTAAATCAAAATCAGAAATGTTGATTGGATTAATTTTGTTGATTTCTTTACAATCTGCAGTTTCCGATTTTTGTTTCCAATGCAATTGCTGCAGCATAGGCTGATTGCCGTAATTTGTGGCAGGTTTACCAATGCAGAAATAGCCAAGCGGTTCTATATTTTCTGGTAAATCCAAAATCTTTTTAAACTGAAAATAGTTTAAAATCGAAACCCATCCCATTCCGTAACCTTGTTCAGTTAACGAAAGCCAAATATTCTGTGCCGCACAAACCGAACTAAATTTCACCGCTTCATTACTGCCAATAGTCCCAATCGTAAACTGATTTAAAACTGAACGATCGTAAGCAATGATAAGTCCAATTGGAGCTTCTTCAATTGCTTCGAGTTTGAGCGATCTATAAAGTTCTTTTTGTTCGGGATTATCGGTAAGTTCTTCGGCTTTTTTATTATAATCTAAAAAAAGGTTTTTAATAGCACATTTAACTTCATCCGATTTAATGATGTAATATCGCGTTGCATCAGTCAAACCAACAGAAGGCGCCCAATGTCCGGCCTGTAAAGCTTTTTGAATTACTTCATCAGGAACTTCATCGGTTGTAAAATGTCGGGTATCGCGACGTGATTTTAATATATCGTCTAAACTAGTCATAAATTCCAATTTTTAAATTCCAAATTCCAATTCAGCTGAAATTTAAAATATAAGTAAAGATAAAGTATAGCCTTGGAATTTGGAATTTTAATATTGAATTTTCCTTTTAAAGATTGGAATTTGGAATTTAAAATTTGGAATTTTCTCCTTTGATCTTGACCGGAATTCCAGAAACCATTAAAACAACTTCATCTGCATTTGAAGCCAGGAACTGATTCATCCAGCCTTGAAGTTCGGTAAATTTTCTGCCAATTTCGGTTGAGGCATGAACGCCCATTCCAATTTCATTAGTTACAATAATTAAGGTTGCATTTTCCTGATTGGCAATTGAAAGAAATTCTTTTTTTGCTTCTTCTAAACTTAGAGTTACATCGTTTTTAGTGTCTACAAAAAAGTTGGTCAGCCAAAGCGTTACACAGTCGATTAAAGCAACTTTTCCGGAAAAGTTTATTTCGCTTAAATGTTTTTCTTTTTCAATATTCGTCCAGCGTTCGTCTCTTTCCAGTTGATGACGATCAATTCGGTTTTGAAAATCCGAATCCCATTTTCGGGCCGTTGCTACATATATTGGATTGTTTGAAAGCTGTAAAGCTAAATTTTGGGCATAACTGCTCTTTCCTGATCGCTCGCCGCCGGTTATTAAATATATCATTTATAATGGTTAATTATTGATTGTTAATTATTAATTTAATTTAGAAACTTTTTTTGCTTCTAAATGATTTTTGGAAGTTTTAATAATACTCGTTATTAATTTCAAAATTGAAATAGCGTCATTATTAATATTTTCGAATTCCTTTTCATTTAAATAATCCGTTGCTTTTAATAATTCTAACCAATAAACAGTTTCATTAGCTTCTTTCTGAGCAATTGCAAATTTATGAATGAAGTCACTTTTGCTTTCAGCATGTTCAGCTTCTCTAATCATTGCGCAAACGCTAGTTCCCGATCTCAGGAGTTGTTTAGAAAGTATAAATTCTTTTTTATCATTATTTAAATATTGATATAGCTTGACAATTCTGATCGCAAAATCAAAACTTTTATTTTTAATAACGTTGTTTTTCATAATTAACAACTAACAATTTATAATTAACAATTAATACGGGCAATGTCTGCACTTGTTTCCACAGCAGGTTCCGCGTTTTAAATGAAACCAAGCTTTGAAAACCATGTTGCCATCTTCGGTATAATAGTCAATTCCTTCAATTAGTTTTTCGGTTTTGGGTAAAGATATGGCTTTATTTTTAAGGGCGTTTTTAGGAGTAATAGTTTCAATATAAGCATCGATTTTATCTTCGCATGCTTCTTTAAAACAAACGGGACAAAGACAGTCTCCTCCTTCAGAAAGATTGAAAATAGGCGGGTAATCATTACACCAGCATTTATTTTCAACCGAAATGTCTCCACAGCTGAATTGAGATTCACAGCTTGAGCAAACTTTAATTTTTGTGGTATTCATGTTGCAAAGATACAAATTGTTGAATTTTGTAAGAATAAAGATAAACAAAAAAAATAGAAAATACTTTACCTTTGTTCCTTTCGAAAACGTAAAATATGAGACATTTATTCCCTAAATTGATTTTTATTTCTTCTTTTTTTATTCTCTTCGGATGTAAGAAGAACGAAACGAGCGAAGTAGCTAAAATTGAAACTGCAAAAAATAGTATCGAATATGCATCTGGACTTTCTATTGTAAAATATGATGATTATTCAATTGTAACAGTTTCAAATCCATGGCCTAACGCAAATAAGGATTTCAAATATATTTTAAAAGAAAAAGAAGCAAAAGTCCCGGATAGTCTTCAATCTTATACTACAATTCAGGTTCCGTTAGAATCTGTTGTGGTAACATCAACAACCAATATTCCGTTTTTAGAAATGCTGGAAGTAGAAAATAAATTGGTTGGTTTTCCTCATACCGATTATATTTCATCTGAAAAAACAAGAGCCTTAATTGACAAAGGTTCTGTGAAAAACGTTGGACAAAATGAAAAATTAAATATCGAGCAATTAATAGAATTATCGCCAGATTTGATTGTAACTTTTGGAGTTGACAATAATAATCCGATGCTGGATAATTTGAAAAAAAGCGGTTTAAATGTTTTGATTCAGGGCGACTGGATGGAACAATCGCCGCTTGGAAAAGCAGAATGGATTAAACTTTACGGAGCATTATTTGGTAAAGAAGATAAAGCAAAAGAATTGTTTGATAAAATTGTTGAGAGTTATAATCAGGCCAAAAAACTGGCAGCAGAAAAAACACCAAATTCAACCGTTTTGTATGGATCAATGTATGAAGATGTTTGGTATGTTGCCAAAGGAAACAGCTGGGTTGCCGAATTTATGAAAGATGCTCACGCTAATTATTTATGGGCAGATTTGAAAGGAACGGGAAGTGAAGGTTTGTCTTTTGAAAAAGTTTTAGATAAAGCAAAAACGGCAAATGTCTGGATTGCTTCGGGTTCTTTTAAAAGTTTAGATGAATTGCAAAAAGCAAACCCGCATTATAGTGAATTTGATGCTTTTACCAATAAAAGTGTTTATAGTTTTGAAGGAAAATTGGGGGCAACAGGAGGAACGGTTTATTATGAATTAGCACCAAGCCGTCCGGATTTAGTTTTAAAAGATTACATTAAAATTTTTCATCCAGATTTAATGTCGAGCTACGAATTTACTTTTGCATCAAAACTGAATTAAATTGGCAAACAAAAAACGAAATACCATTTTATTTGTCGTTTTGGCTTTAGGTCTTTTATTGATGTTTTTTGCGAGCATTAGTTTAGGATCTGTCACGATTCCGTTAAAAGATGTTTTTAGGAGTTTAACCGGAGGACATGCGACAAAATCAACCTGGGAATATATCATTATAAATTACCGTCTGCCAAAAGCCATTACCTCAGTTTTAGTGGGAACGGGACTTTCGATAAGCGGACTTTTAATGCAGACTTTATTTCGCAATCCACTTGCTGGGCCTTATGTTTTGGGATTAAGTTCCGGAGCTAGTTTAGGCGTTGCTTTTGTAATTTTAGGCGCTGGGTTTTTACCTTCGTTTTTAAGTGTTATTGCTTTATCGTCATACGGAATTGTAATTGCGTCTACTTTTGGA
Source organism: Flavobacterium sp. NLM (assembly GCF_002210235.1). NCBI lineage: Bacteria > Pseudomonadati > Bacteroidota > Flavobacteriia > Flavobacteriales > Flavobacteriaceae > Flavobacterium > Flavobacterium sp. NLM. Next base: position 63,871 of record NZ_LIAC01000017.1, on the reverse strand, counting down.
AGTACGTTAGTTTTATTGTTGGTTTTAGTAGTTTCACAAAGATTACGGGACACAATGGCCATTTTAATTGTGGGATTAATGTTCGGAAGTTTTACAACGGCAATCGTAAGTGTTTTGACTTATTTCAGTACAGCAGAACAATTGCAGAAATTTACTTTTTGGTCAATGGGAAGTCTAGGGAATCTTTCCTGGCCAACAATTGGAATTTTGACTTTCTGCGTTGGAATTGGATTGCTTTTAAGTGCTAAAAGTATCAAACCTTTAAATGCTTTATTGTTAGGAGAAAACTATGCAAAAAGTATGGGTTTGAATTTTAAAAGAGCAAGGTTAATAATCATATTTGCAACGAGCATATTATCGGGAGCGATTACGGCTTTTGCCGGACCTATTGCTTTTGTTGGATTAGCGGTTCCGCATATTGCAAAACTGACTTTTCAAACGAGTAATCATACTATTTTGTTTTGGAGTACTTTGTTTTTCGGATCGATTATAATGTTGTTTTGCGATATTGTTTCGCAAATGCCGGGATTCGATGTTACGCTTCCAATAAATGCCATAACGTCTATAATTGGTGCACCGGTTGTGATTTGGCTTTTGGTACGAAAACGAAATTTCCAATAATTATTAGCCCACAGATTTTACGGATTAAACGGATTTTCACAGATTATTTTTTAATCATTTTAATCCTTATAATCTGTGGCAAGAAAAAAACTCAGCAACTTAGTATCTTAGAACCTTAGCAACTTTAAAAAATGATAAGTATTTTAAAAACATCAAATTTAAATATTGGATATAAATCCAAAAATGCGGTTGTGACTATTGCTGAGAATTTAAATTTGAATTTAAGTTCTGGAAAACTCATTTCTTTGATTGGAGCAAACGGAATTGGGAAATCGACTTTGTTGCGCACCATTACCGGAATTCAGCATCCTTTATCTGGGAATGTTTATTTGAATGATAAAAATATCTCAACATATAAACCTTTAGATTTAGCGCAGAATTTAAGTCTGGTTTTAACCGAAAAATTGCCGCCAAGTAATCTCTCTGTTTTTGAATTGGTGGCACTTGGTCGTCAGCCTTATACGAATTGGGTGGGAACTTTAACCCAAGCTGATATCGATAAAGTTCAGGAAGCCATGCAGCTGACGCAAATTGAACATCTTTCGCATAAAAAACATTATGAAATAAGCGACGGACAATTGCAAAAGGTTTTAATTGCCAGAGCTTTGGCACAAGATACGCCGCTGATTATTTTAGATGAACCAACAACACATCTTGATTTACTTCATAAAGTTTCCTTGTTTAAATTATTGAAGAAACTAACTCAGGAAACTCAAAAATGCATTTTGTTTTCAACACACGATATTGATTTGGCAATTCAATTAAGTGACGAAATGATTGTCATGACACCAGAAAATGTAGTTCAGGACGAACCTTGCAATTTAATTTCAAACGGAAGTTTTGCAGCTTTATTCAAAGATGAACATATTATTTTTGATGCCGAAAAAGGGAAGTTTATTGTTACCTGATTCTTTTCCTACAAGGTTTTTCAAACCTTGTAGGTATTTGTTATCTATTGCGAGCTTTTAAAATTTATACCTACAAGGTTTGAAAAACCTTGCAGGAAGATCGAGATTACTTTTTCAACCCAATTTGTCTCTTAGCTTCACCAACTACAAAAGCAACAGAATTCGCAATATTAAAAGAACGAATAAGCGGAGACATAGGAATCGTTAAATGATTTTCAAATCGAGCCATAAACTCTTTGCTCAAACCAACGCTTTCTTTTCCAAAAACCAACCAGTCACCATCCTGAAATTCATTTTCTAAATACGATTTATCTGAATGAGAACTCATCAAAAATACACGGGAATGATCAGGAATTTGAGCAATCCATTCTTCAACATTTTGATATTCGGTTACATCAAGGTGTACCCAATAATCCAAGCCGGAACGTTTTAGGTTTTTATCATTAATTACAAAACCAAAAGGATGAATTAAATGCAGTCGGCTTTCAGTTCCTACGCACAATCTTCCAATGTTTCCGGTATTATTTGGTATTTCTGGTTCTACAAGAACAACGTTCAGCATTTTTTTGAATTATGAGTTATAAGTTATGAGTTTTCAAAAATCTAATTATCAAATTGACTCATTTTCTAATTTAAAATCTTTTACTTCTAAAACCTCTCCGGCTTTTAAGTTCTGCAAATATACATTTCCTATTCGAACGCGGACTAAACGCAATGTAGGAAAACCAACTGCGGCGGTCATTTTTCGAACCTGACGAAATTTTCCTTCGTTTACAGTAATTGAAGCCCAGGAAGTCGGGCCGTGACGTTCGTCCCTGATTTTTTTTGCCCTCGGTCCAAAATCAGGAATTTCAGTAACAATAAAAGCAGAACAGGGTTTTGTTTTGTATTTTCCGCCTTCAAAACCTATTTCAACACCTTTTTGCAATTGTTCAATCGCTTCGGGCGTGATTATGCCGTCAACCTGAACATAATATTCTTTGTCGACTTTTTTACTTCTTATCTGCTCGCTTACTTTACCATCGGTTGTTAGCAAAAGTAAACCTTCAGAATCTTCATCTAATCGGCCAATTGCCATTGTGCCTTCGGGAAAATCATGAAGTTCGCCCAAAAGCTTTTTCTTTCTTTTCAATTCATAAATAAATTGGCTTAAATAGCCGTAAGGTTTAAAAAGAATGAAGTGTCGGTGCATGTTTTATTTTTTGCAAAGATAGCTTTGTTCTGCAAGTATTAAAGTAAAACTGAGAATCGATTACTCGTTTTTTGCTTTCATCTTTTTCAGCCATTCATAAACAAACCAGATTACCGTGATTCCGAATACAACTAAAAGCGGTATATAATAGTTTTTGAAGAAATCATGAAAATAACTTCCAATAAAAATATAGATCGAAGCCATGCACAATTTTATTAGAATAAATTCGGCATTTGACCAGCTTGTTTTGATTTTAAGAAATTTCATAAGACTGTTTTTTAGTTGATGATTAAAGTTATGAAAAATGCTTTTTAAACTAAATGCTATGTTAAACAACTTTCTTTTAAAATTTAGAATTCGTAATATTAATATAGAAAATCAAAATATAAAGGATATGGAAACTAATAATCTAGGCTCTAAAAAAATAAATGGAGTACAAAAAGATATCGATGAAACGAAAGGGAAAAATATTTCACACGACGGAAAAGCAGATGATGCTAACCTGAAAAAAGAAGTCGTAGCAGATAAAGACGGAAACAAAGAAGTTGTAGACAGGGCGAGAAATGAAAATGAAGATATTCAAAAAGTTAAAGACGATGTAAATCCAAATAATCCAAATGCAAACCGCGGTGTTTCTAGTGATGAAGAAGCAAAAAAGACAGTCGAAAATAAAGACAGAAATTCTGATGTTGAACCAAACCGCTATCCAAATTCGCATCCGGATAATCATGAAGATCGCGGCAATATGAAATTAGACGAAGATAAATAATACGGAAAATTTTCTGGAATTACGGGGTTTTAATGCCAAATAACATTTGATTATGATAAAGTCTTAATCTTATTGTAAACTCCGTTTTTGCTATGGTCAGCCGTCAATATCTTCGTAAATTACAGCTACAAAATTTAAATTTAAAGAATATGGCACTTTTAGAAAACAAAGTAGCTTTTGTATCTGGAGGCGGTTCAGGAATTGGACGCGCAGTTGCAGAATCCTACGCTCGAGAAGGAGCAAAAGTTGTAGTTTCGGATATTAATGTTGAACACGGAGAAGAAACCGTAAAAATTATAAAAGAAAGCGGAGGAGAAGCCTTTTTTGTAAAAGGTGATTCGTCGAGTGCAAGCGATAATAAACATATGGTTGAGGTTACGGTTTCAAAATACGGCCGACTTGATATTGCCTGCAATAATGCTGGAATGGGCGGTCCGGCAAAACCAACCGGAGAATATGAACCAGATGCCTGGGATCGCGTAATTGCGCTTAATTTAAGTGGTGTTTTTTATGCGTGTCGTTATCAGTTAGAGCAAATGGAAAAAGGCGGCGGCGGAAGCATTGTTAATATCGCTTCTATTCACGGACAAGTTGCTGCTCCGTTAAGTCCGGCTTATACGGCATCTAAACATGGAGTTGTAGGTTTGACTAAAAATATTGCGGCAGAATATGCTCAAAAAAATATTCGTTGTAATGCCGTAGGCCCCGGTTACATTGAAACAGCATTGCTAAAAGATAATTTGAATAAGGATGCAATGAACGCTATTGCTGCAAAAGCGCCAATGAATCGTTTAGGAACGGCTGAAGAAATTGCCGAACTGGTAACTTTTTTAAGTTCTGAAAAATCTTCTTTCACCACAGGAAGTTACATTATTGCCGATGGAGGTTATACTGCCATATAATTTTTCGGCATAGATAATTTACGAAAAAAGCTGTTCTGTTTTAGAACAGCTTTTTTATTGCAAAAGAATTTTAAAATAAAGTTTTTTCTTATAAAAAATAAAATACTGTTTTTGGATTTTATAATTATTAAAAATAGTGTGAAAACGCATTCTGCCTAAATCAGGAAAATTTTAGAATACCAAATTACATTTACTGTTAATAAAATATTTATGTAAAAACTTACAATTAATTTAAGTTTTTACAATATTCCCTTAACTTTAAACAATATAACTTTGATTTCTAAACCCCTATTTTTAAATTTATGAAAAACAGTTACTCAATTCGCCACCTCGTGGCTTTTTTAAGTTTTTTTTGTTGTTCACTTAGCCTGGTTGCGCAAACCTTTCCAACACCTCAGGATTTGCCATATCAGCAAAATTTTTCTATTGCTCCTGGTATTACAGCATATCCTGCTGGATTTCAAGGATGGACAGCAAGTACAGTTCCAGGATCTGCTTTTAATACAAATGCAGTATTAGTGGCAGACAGACCTTTAGTTGCAAGCAGTACTGCAGCAACTACAAGTGGTAATTTTCATAATTATGATGGCAAAATTGGTTTCTTAAATACTGGTTCATTAGACTTAACAATTGGTTTTGCTTTTGATGCAACTGGAGAAACAGCAATACAAGTGCAATATGATGCAATGACAATTCGTAACCCATATGATGTCGCTGCAAGCAGTACTCGTATAAATGAAATGGTTTTGCAATATAGAGTAGGTACAAGTGCGCCTTTTATTTCATTATTATCAACTGCTTATGTAAATAATGATGTAAAACAGACCACTGCCATTACAACTCCTCAAAACTCGAGAACCATAAAAGTAACTTTACCTGCAGATTGTGATAATCAGCCAATAGTTCAAATTAGATGGATTTCAAGACAAGTTTCAGGATCAGGTTCGCGTCCTTCATTTGCAATTGATAATATTGATATCAAAAGTGATGTTGCAGCTCCGGTAAATGCATCAGGATATCCAAAAGCAGATAATATTTTAGCACAAAGCTTTGATTTTATTAATAAACTGGATGAACCGGCAAAAACATATTATGTATTATTGCCGGGCGGAAGTGCAGAACCTACAATTGCTCAGATAAAAGCAGGACTGGATGCAGCAGGAACAGCAGCTTTACAATCTGGATTTTTAGATATTACAAATGCATCTCAGGAATATGTAAAAAGTTTTACAGGATTAAGTTTAAGTACAGCATATTCTGTTTTTTCAATTTCCGAAGATCCTTATGGAAATGTTCAGTCTACAGTAAATAGAATTGATGCCGCAACTTCAAGCGTTGCGCTTCCTAATTTAGTTCCTTCAGTTGTTTCTTTAAATTTAGGTTTTTCTGAAGCAAATTTTGAATCAGATGTTTTCTCATACCAGCTTCAAGGTTTAAACCTTACTGATGATGTTGTTTTAACTTCAACAGCAAATTTTACTATTTCTAAAGATAACATCACTTTTGCGTCGACATTAACTTTTGCGGCTGCTGATTTTGCTTCAAATGCCACTCCAACAGTTTATGTAAAGTTTACACCAAATGCAGTCAACAGTTTTACCGGCGAAATAACACATGAATCAAATGGCGCTGCAACAAAAATTGTAACACTGACAGGAGTAGGAATTAATCCGTATATACAAGGATTTAATGATCCTAATGTTTTATCTAACAGCGGATGGACACAATATAATGTGGCCGGAACCATAAACAAATGGTCGCCTACAACTGTGGCAAGAAATGTAAATTCAGGAACTGGAGCTGTTTTAATGAACGGATTTTCAGATACCGGAGCAAGCAAAGACTGGTTGATTTCGCCAAAATTACATTTAGATACCTTTACACATTTTGCATTATTATCTTTTTACTCTCGTAAATTTTATGCAGGTCCGGGTTTAAAATTAATGGTTTCTACAGATTATGATGGAAAAAGCAATCCGGAAACGGCAACCTGGGCAGAAATAGATGGCAAATTTCCAACCGTAACCGGAACGTATACACAATCACAATATATTGATTTAAGCGGATTTAAAACTGGAAGCACATATGTTGCATGGGTTTATGAAACTACAGCTGGAGGAAATAACTTCGCAGCCGAGTGGTCATTAGATGATGTTGCAATTACGAATGAAACAGGTTATGTAAATGCAAATCCTGTTCTTAATTTTGGAGATGTTGCACAAAATACAATTTCGGCAAGTCAGTCTTTTATTTTTAAAGCCGAAGGTTATGGAGACATTACAATTACAGCTCCGGCAGATTATCAAGTGTCATTAGATAATATTACATTTCAATCAAGCGTAATTGTTGAAGCTACAGAAGCTGCAAATGGTAAAACAATCTATGCAAGATTTACACCTTCATCAAAACAATTAATAATTTCCGGTCCATTAACAGTAACCGGAACTGGATTAAACAAGCAAATTGGTTTACTGACAGGTTCTTCTTTACCAAAAGCAGATACATTTGATGTGGTAACATACAATTTAGAATTTTTTGGAACAGACGTAAAAGGAACAGACGGAGTAGAATTTGGCCCAACAGATGATGCCTTGCAAATTGATAATGTTGCCAAAGTAATGAACAAACTAAATGCGGACGTTTATGTAGTTCAGGAAGTTTCTGATGATCCGTCGATTGATGCTTTAATCCAAAAAATAAACATCAACGGAAAAACATTTGACAAAACAACTTCGACATCATGGTCGTATTCTTTTGACGCACCAGATCCTAATTTCCCGCCGCAAAAACTTGTTGTACTTTATAACACGCAGACAACTTCTGTAAAAAAGACTCGTGTTATGTTTAAAGAGTTTTATGACGAAGTTCGTGCCGGAACAAAAACGTTACCGAATTATCCTGGCGGAAATGGTTCAAGTTTTTTCTCATCAGGACGTTTGCCGTATTTGGTAACAATCGAAACCAATATGGGCGGATTTACAAAAGAAATCAATCTGGTAGATCTTCACGCACGTGCCAACAGCGGAAGCGATATTTCACGTTACAACATGCGTAAATACGATGCTCAGGTTTTAAAAGACAGTTTAGATGCGCATTATTCAAATTCTAATTTAATTATTTTAGGAGATTACAATGATGATGTAAAAGCATCGGTTATTACGCCAAATCCTTCTTCTTACGAAAGTTTTGTTACAGATACGAATAACTACAATGCACTTACTTTAGGAATCAGCCAGGCTGGCGCTTACAGTTTTTTAAGTTCAGGCGGATTTCTGGATCACATTATAATTTCTAATGAATTAAGTGATGAATATATTCCAAATTCCATTGCAGTTTATGACCCGCGTAATGATATCGCAAGTTATACCACAACAACGTCAGATCACGGACCTGTAATTGCTCGTTTTGAATTAAAAGAAGATGTTTTATCAACTCCTGATTTTGGATCTAAAAACGGATTTTTTGTAAAAGCATATCCAAATCCTGCTGTTGATGATTTAAATTTTGCCGTAAAAACAAGCGAGAACAGAAATCTAAAACTAAGACTTTACGACATAAACGGTCGTGTATTAGGAAATCCTATTGAAATTAAAAGCAGTCAGGAACTTTCAAATACTGTAATGTCAGTTCGTAATTTATATCCGGGACTTTACATTTATACTTTATCAGAAAACAATAAAGTAATTTATAAAGAAAAAATCCTAAAAAAATAAGCTAAAGATTAATTCATTAAAATTATTTTTGTTTTTAATAAATTAGTCTTTTACAATTTTGAAATAGATTGGCTTATCATTCCGTCGGAATGTTTCGTTGGTAGAAAAAAACAATAGCAAGCAGTATTTACGTTTCGTAGGAACGTTTGATATGATATTGAAAAAAATGATAACAAAATGAAACGTTCCTACGGAACGTAAATTATATGGTAATAATATATTTTCTACCAATGAAATGTTCCTACGGAACAAAAACATACATAAAAAACAAAAAGGCAGTTCAATTTGAACTGCCTTTTTGTTTTTCATTTATTTACCAAGTAAAAACTTAGCACGATTTATATCTATTGGATCAGAAACGGACAAAAAATAATCCAATTGCCATTGCTGTGTTTTTTGTGCTTGTTTGCTTGTCGTTTCATCCCAAGGCGGATAAACTCTCGTGGCTCTTATTCCTTCTTTTACAGTTGTTGTAAAAATTCCTTTTTTAAGTAAAACCTCTTTCGGAAAAATAAACTGCCCTAAAAGATTTTCTTTTTGAACACCTACAATTACAAAATCTATTGCATCAGAATAATCAAAAGGTTCGATAATTCCGGCTTTATTTCGTTTCCATAAAGTTACAAACTGACCCGTTTTGGTAGGCGTAATTTTAGCTGATCTAAATTTAATCTGGCTTTCGCCGATTTTAAAATCGAAAGCATCATATTCCTGACTTTCCTTTTCGGGTTGAGGTTCAGAACATTCGAAACCGCAACTATCATAAATCAGTTCTTTTGCAATTTGTAAATTCTTTGGAACAAATTTTAGATCATTCCAGTTATTTTTAAAAGTCATTAATTGTTTTGTTTTTCCTGCAAAATACAATAAATCAAACATTAATTCAATAAAAAAGGCAGTTCAATTGAACCGCCTTTTTGTTATATCTATTGAAATTAAAAACAATAAACTATAGATATTAAAAATTAACATTCAATCCAAAATTCAATCCCCATTGAAATTGATTGAAAGATTGATTGCTTAAAGGATTTGCATAATAATTAACAGCAGGTTCAACAAAAACGTTTGTTTTTTTATAAACCCTATATTGTACCGTACTGCTCAAAGTGGTACCATAAACATAATCGTTTGCATTTACGTTTTCGCCCATAGAATTTCCATCAATGGCAACACTGTTCGAAATCAGTTTACCAACAAATCCGCCTGTGTTTAGATTTATGTTTGTTCTCTTTTTATTAAAAACAGAATACGAAACTTCTAAAGGCATTTCGATGTAACGAAGATTTTGGCTCAGATTTCCAGTTTCAATATTATCGCTTTGCAGCACATCTTTTGTAGTATTTGAAACTAAAACATAACGTGTATCGCTTGCAATTTGAGGAACGCTTTCATTTTTTACAAAATAATCGCTTGAGCTGAAAAGAGCTTGGTTTCTTGTGCTTAAATACGAAACATTTGCCACACTTTGTCCTAGTTCATTGATTTTAAAACCAGAAGCAACGGCCCATTTTTTATTGATTTTATACTGTGTTTTTACACCGTACGAATTACTTTGTTTAGAATCGTTTACGTTTCCTAAAGTTTTATTGTTTTTATAATTTTCAGAATTGGCAACACCGGCAAAAAGCTGTAAAGCCCATTTTTCTGATTTAGATAATGTTTTATCTTCTTTTTTCTTTTTCTCTGCTTCCGGAGTAACAGCAGCAATTCCTTTTTCTAAATTTTGAAGTTCAGCTAACTGTACAGAATCTTTTTTACTCAAAACATTTGAATTACTAAAAGCAGTATTGTTTTTTGAATTACCATTTTGAACACTTGCAATACTTTTGTCAGTAGTCGTTTTTTGAATATTTTCTTTATTCAACGAAGGACTTAAAGCATTTGGATTTCTCTTTGTCGTAGAATTTGAAGCATTAAGTGCAAGTGCATTTTTATTTTTTGAAGAAGAAAGATCCTCAAAAATTGAATTCGGTAATTGATTCCCTGAAACAGCATTAAAATTATTTGTTTTTGCCGGAGCAAATTTCTTCTCTGCTAAAATCTTATCAGCATTTCTTTTTTCAATGTCTGACTGACTTTTCGAACCGTAATTAAAAGAATCCGATTTGTTTGGGGCAAATGATTTTTCGGCAACAGCCTTGTTTAAATTCTCTTTTTTAGTGGTCGAAAGTTGATTTTTAGATGCCGCATTAAATCCATTTTCTCCAGCTGAAACAAATGTTTTTTCGGCGACAGCGCGATTTATATTTCCTTTTTTATTGGTAGAAATTTGACTTTTAGAATCTGCATTTAACCCATTTTCTCTCGCTGGAACAAATGATTTTTCGGCTACGGCATTATTTCTTTCGACATTTACTTTTGGTTCAAAGCTGTTATTATTTGTTTTGTTTTGAGAACCTGTTTGAGCTTTAACTGTTTTTGAATTTTGATTTAATTGATTTTGGTCTGATTGATTAGTTGTTTTTTCTGATGACGAAACCCGATTATTATTCGATTCTTTTTCAAGGATATTTTCTTTATTTTCAATACTTCTGGTTTTATCTGTATCCTTGTTTTTCTGATCCAGAACCACATTATTATTTTCAATAGAATTGTTCTGTATTGTTTTAATTCCCGAATTATCAGAACTAAAATGCAATACAGATGGGAGCAGTAAACCTAATAATAAGCATGCAGCCGCAGACCACCAAAGAATTGCTCTTTTCTTCTTTTTAGGTTTGTCGAGTTTTTCTTCAATCTGACCCCACAATTCAGGAGGCGGAACACTCGAGAAGTCTTCCATTGATGAAAAAATATCTTCTATTTTTTGCTTCTTCATGCTATCTTAAAATTTTTTTTTATGCTCAGTATTCTTTTTTGCAAAATATGTTTAGCTCTATTTAAATTTGATTTTGATGTTCCTTCAGAGATTTTTAGTAATTCGGCAATCTCTTTGTGTTTCATCTTTTCAAAAACGTAGAGGTTAAAAACCGTTCGATATTGATCCGGTAAATCTCTAATATATTCTAACAGTTTTTCTTGTTCTATTGGGATAATGTCCAGTTCCTCTTCTTCTACAAAATCAGTATCGGGATCAAAAACATCGAGAAAGAAACTCTCTTTTTTCTTCTTATTTAAAGTTTCAATCAGCTTATTAATGAAAATCCGTTTTAGCCAGCCCTCAAAACTTCCTTCAAATTTATATTGGCTGATTTTTTGAAAAACAATTACAAATGCTTCCTGGAAAACATCCTTGGCATCATCTTCGTTTTTCATATATTTTAGGCAAATACCGTATAAAACAGGAGAGAACAACTGATATATTTTCAGTTGTCCTCCTCTGTCATTTTTCATGCAAAGCTTAATATATTTCTCTAAATCGTCTTTCAAAAAATGGATTAATTTGGTTTTGCAAAAATAGTTCTTAAAAGCTTACAAAACTACATTTTGTAAATAGTTAGAACTAGTGGTATTTTGTGTTAGTTTTTGATTATCAAGTATATCTGTATCTTTTGTTGGATGGCAAAAGATACAGATGTTACTCAATGAGTATTATTTTAAGCTGTTGATTTTTGCCTTAAGCGCCATTCTGAAAGCTTTTATTTCACTGCTCATATCTGGAGTATCATTATTGTCAATAGTAATTTTAGTTACTGTAATTCCCTGACGAAGCTCAAAATAAACGCCGCCCTGAGCACCTGGTGTACCATAGGTTTTTGTCTGACCTTTAATTGCTGTAATTTCTGTAGGGATAGTTTTTGACAATGTAGTATATTCACTTCTTACCGTTTTAGCATTGTATTTATATTGCTCAAACTCGTAGTTTCCGGTAGTTACACCAAGGAATTTTAAAATATTGTAGTCATTGATCTGAAAAAAATCATTTGTAGTTCCAAAACTTCCAATTACGATATTATCAGGACTTTCATTTGTTCTGTTAAACAAAATTGCTTTTGCTGTTTTTGGGATCAAAATAAAATCTGTTGGATAAGTTGGAGTCTGCGTTAAAGTTTCTCCCGTTTGAGGTCCTTTTTCGTAGAAATTAACAATGATTTCGCAATTATTTTGTACAATAGAAGTGATTTTTATAGCGTAACCATTTGTAGGTTTTACACCTGCAAAAAGTGCAATCATATAGTTATCACTAAAATTAATGTTTGGATCGCTTGCAACTGTACAGGTATTGGCATGTTTTGTAAAATAAGCGTCCATTTTTTCCTGCGAAGTTATAATAAGGGCACTTGGATTATTAGGTAAAGTTTTTACACTATAATTACATAAAACAGGGAAGCCCGAAAAAGGTAAATCTACATTAGTTCCACAGTCAACATTCAGGTCGTCATTACTAAGAGAGCAGGCGCTAAATCCAAAAGCGATAAATAAGCTCAACATTAATTTTTTCATGATTATTTTTTAATAGGTTATATAATGTAGATGGAGCTGCTTTAAAATGGTTGCGTTAAAAATTATTTTTTTAAAGGATTTCCGTAAATCTTATTTAGATTGTTTGTTTAATTTAGACCCCATACTAATTCGTGATATTTTAATTTTTAAAACCACGAACTACGTATTATTGCGTACTTTTACTTAAAATAAACTTAGATATGTTAGAATTTCTTCCACTTTTATTGGCTTTTGTAATTGCTTTGTTTCTGGGTATATACTTAGGGAAAATGTTGTTTTCTGCTAAATTTCAGGCGGAAAAAGTAAGTTTAGAAGAAAGACTTACTGCAAATGCAAATCAGTTTCAATTACAGAAAGAACAATTTGAAACAGAAAGAAATAATTTTCAGAAGCAACTTCATTTAATCAATTCTGAAAAAGAAAGTATCCGAACAGAAAAAGACAGTCTGGCTATTCAGCTTTCTAAAAAAGAAGTCGATTTCGAAAATTTATGGGAACGACATAAAGAGCAGAAAAGTGAAATAAACGAACTTCAGGAAAAGTTCACCAAAGAATTTGAAAACCTCGCGAACAAAATTCTCGAAGAAAAATCGGCAAAATTTACAGAACAAAATAGTGAAAACATGAAAAATATCCTGCTGCCGCTTCAGGATAAAATTCATGTATTTGAACAAAAAGTAGATCAAACGCATAAGGAAAGTATTGATTATCACGCAGCATTGCGCCAGCAGATTATTGGTTTAAGCGAAATGAACGCTCAAATGAGCAAAGAAACCCTAAACTTAACCAAAGCATTAAAAGGAGACAGTAAAATGCAGGGAAACTGGGGCGAATTAGTTTTAGAACGTGTTCTCGAAAAATCTGGTTTAGAAAAAGGAAGAGAATATGAAGTACAGCAAAGCTTTGTAAATGCCGAAGGAAACCGTGTTTTTCCAGATGTTGTAATCAATCTTCCGGACGGAAAGAAAATGATTGTCGATTCTAAAGTTTCGCTTGTTGCTTATGAAAAATGGGTAAACGAAGAATCTGATTTACTAAAAGCAGATTGGCTTAGAGAACATGTTTCGTCTATTAAACGCCACGTTGAGCAACTCGGAAATAAAAACTATCATGATTTATATCAAATAGAAAGCCCCGATTTTGTTTTGCTTTTTATCCCGATAGAACCGGCTTTTGCGATTGCGCTCAACGAAGATTCTACTTTATATAATAAAGCTTTCGACAGAAATATTGTAATTGTTACGCCAAGTACATTATTAGCAACGCTGCGTACCATAGACAGTATGTGGGCAAATCAAAAACAGCAGGAAAATGCTTTTGAAATTGCCAGACAAGCCGGAGCTTTATACGATAAATTTGAAGGTTTTGTAACTGATTTAATTCGAATTGGAAACAAAATTAAAGACACCAAAACTGAATACGAAAACGCCATGAATAAACTTGTTGACGGAAAAGGAAATTTGATTTCGAGTGTAGAAAGATTAAAAAAAATGGGCGCAAAAGCCAAGAAATCACTTCCGGAAAATATCATCAACAGAGCGTTGAATACGGATGAAACCGAATTATTGAATCAAGAAAATATTTAAACACATATAAACATAGATTTTACTTTTGTGTGAAAGGATGAAAAAGAAACTAGTTTCTAACACATAGTCCCGATCCCGAATCGTCGGGACGGGATTTGTTAATGCAAGTGAAACGCCTTTAACGCCATTTGAAAACTATGTTTTTATGTGTTTAAAATAATAACTATAAAAATTTCCAAAAACAAAAAACATGACTACAGATTTTAAACCCGTTTCTTCCTCAAAAATCAGCATCTCAGAATTAATGCTTCCGTCGCATACTAATTTTAGCGGTAAAATTCACGGGGGCTATATTTTACAGCTTTTAGATCAGATTGCATTTGCTTCGGCTTCAAAATTTAGCGGTAATTATTGCGTGACGGCTTCTGTTGATACCGTAAACTTTCTTAAACCAATAGAAGTTGGAGAATTAGTAACCATGAAAGCCTCTGTAAATTATGTGGGAAGAAGTTCGATGATTGTGGGCATTCGTGTTGAAGCAGAAAATATCCAAACCGGAGTAATCAAACATTGTAATTCATCTTATTTTACAATGGTTGCCAAAGATAAAGAAGGTAAAAGTGTTCCCGTTCCGGGATTGATCTTGTCAAATTTAGATGAAGTTAGACGTTTTAGAAAAGCAATCAAACATATCGAGGTTAGAAAAGAAGTAGAAGAACACGAAAAAGTTGCCAATATTAACTCAATCGAAGACTTAGCAAGCCTAGATAAATACAATGTGCTCTTAGAAATCAGCTAAATTTTTCTACCGATCAGATATCTCTCTGAGATATTTCTTTCGTATTTAGTTGTAATTTTTTCATTCAATGATTATATTAGTAATATAATATCTCGTTGGTAGACGAAAAAGACATGTACCAACACATTTTGTCCCGTAGGGACATCTCATTTTTATTAATCATTCATTAAATAAAGAAATCATGATAAAGTTTGGATATACAATTTTATACGTTGAAGACGTAGAAAAATCAATAGAGTTTTATGAAAATGTATTCGGGTTCGCAAGAAAATTTATAAGCCCGGATAATGATTATGGAGAATTAAATACGGGCGAAACCACCATTTCGTTTGCATCAAAAAAGTTGGCATCGCATAATTTAAGCGAAGGTTTTATAGAAAGCAGTTTAGAAGACAAACCTTTTGCAATAGAATTAGGTTTTATTACAGAAGATGTTGGCGATCTTGTTCAAAAAGCAACTTCGTTTGGAGCCGTTTTAGTTACAGAACCAAAGAAAAAACCGTGGGGACAAGTTGTAGCATATGTTAGAGATACAGATGGTTTTTTATTGGAGATTTGCACGCCAATGCATGGATAAAATGTCATTAATAATAGCGGTATAGTCCCTACGGGACATTTGGGTCATTCGTTATTTTTTTTTGCTACCGATATGTAATCTCTACGAGATATTCCGTTAGGAATTACATATCGGTAGAAAAAATTAAAATTTTCAAAAACGAATTTTGTTCAAATAGAATATTCACAAAAGAATATCTCGTAGAGATTACATATCGATAGAAAAATCAAAGTTTCCATCTCGTTTTGTCCCTTAGGGACTATAAGACATTTATTATTTCGCTGTCAAAAAAAATATCTCGTAGAGATTACATATCGGTAGAAAAAAAATAAATTGCCGATCTCGTTTTGTCCTGTAGGGACTATACGGCATTTATTATTTCGCTGTCAAAAAAATATCTCGTAGAGATATCTCATCGGTAGAAAAAATAAAATTTCCGACTCCAATATTTGTCCCGTAGGGACATTTGATTTCACCTCAAACAAATTTTACCTCGCATTTATATCCACCATTTCGTACACCAAAATATTCACAAATATTTAGCACTAGTTCAAGAACTCCGCATCTTGAAATTTCGTAACTTTAAGTATAAACATTATGTTACAAATTTTTTCACGGAGTACTGCCGTTCTATTTTTTAACTTGTAAAATTCTTCTTAGAAATAGAATGACATAATTGTTTAATTGATGACGATTATGAAAAGAACTACATTGCTTATTTTATTTTTTACTGCATTTTCATTACTTGCCCAAGACAAATTTAAAACCACTACGGCAGTTGTAAATTTTGAAGCTTCTGTTCCTTTTTTTGAAGAAGTAAAAGCAGTAAATAAACTCGGAACTATTATTCTCGAACCAGAAACCAGTACTTTGATCTGTACTGTTGTAATCAAAGATTTTCGTTTTAAAATGGATTTAATGCAAGAACATTTTAATGAAAATTATATTGAAAGCCATCGTTATCCAAAATCAGTTTTTAAAGGAAAAGTTCAAAAATTTGACTTGAAAAACGTTGATGAAATTGAAAAGGAATATGACGTAAAAGGAAAACTTTACCTGCACGGAAAATCGAAAATCATTGAAATGAAAGCCTTGATAAAAAGAGTTCCGGACGGAATACAGATTTCGTGTAATTATCCAATCTCAGTTTCAGATTTTAATATAGAAATACCGAGTGTCGTTGCCAGCAAAATTTCAAAAACGGCCAATACGAATTTACTTGGAGTTGTAAAAAGTGAAGATATGAAGTATTTAACTTTGAAATGATTTTAATGAATACTTACTATAAGCGCTTTTTCTAAATCAGTAAACTGAAATTCAAATCCGGTTTTTTGTATTTTTTCTGATGAAACCCTTTGTCCGGTTAGGACCGCTTCGCTCATTTCTCCTAAAACAATTTTAAGAATAAAAGGAGGGATTTTAGGCAGCCAGATTGTATATCCGTATAATGAAGCCAATATTTTAGAAAACCTCGAATTTGTAGTGTTATCTGTCACAGCCGCATTATACGGGCCATGCATTTGGTCATCAGAAACTGCTTTGCAATAAATTTGAGATAAATCCTCGATATGAATCCAGGGTAAATATTGTTTTCCTGATCCTAAAACGGCACCAAAACCAGCTTTAAAATTAGGATTAACTTTTTTCAAAAAACCTTCATCTTTTCCCAATACAATTGCAGTTCTGATTTTTACGGTTCGAATGCCTAATGCTTCGATTCTATCAGCTGCATTTTCCCAAATTTGGCAGGTTGTGCCTAAAAAGTCATCGGCTGCAGGCGTTTCTTCAGTACAAATTTTATGACTGGTAACAGCGCCATAAATTCCAACTCCCGAAGCCGAAATAAAAGCATCAAGTTTTTTGTTGTTTTTTTCTAAAACCGAAAAAATCAAATCAATTGGTTTTATGCGGCTTTCCAAAATTGCTTTTTTTCTTTTTTCTGTCCATCTTTTTTCAACGATTCCTTCGCCGGCAAGATGAATTATAAAATCAGCATTTAGAACGGCATTTTCATCAATATAATTTTTGTTCAAATCCCATTTGTAATACGTGATTTCAGCCGTATTTTCTTTATGGGAACGGCTCAAAACAGACACAGAATATCCAGCTTGAATAAGAACATTTGTTAGATGTTTTCCAATGAATCCGCTTCCTCCGGTTAATAGAACATTTTGAGCCATAATAGTTTATAATATATTTAACAGTGCTTGCCGTTTAATCATTAGTAAAGGTACTTAAACAATGTTTACCTTTATGGCAAATTCTAAATTTTAAATAAAATGACGACTAAAAAAAAGGTAATTACCAAAGATGATATCGTTTCAAAATACATGGATGAAGTTTTAGAAAAAGGCCAAAAACCAAAATCAGTTTATCATTTTGCCAAAGAAAATGATTTTACCGAAGCGGAATTTTATTCCTTTTTTGGAACATTAGAAGGTTTAGAAAAAGAAATATTCCGATTGTTTTTTGAAAACACGGTTAACTTACTTCACAAAAACGAAGAATATCAGGAATATGACATGAAGAATAAAATGCTGAGTTTCTATTTTACCTTCTTCGAAATTTTAACCGCAAACAGAAGTTACGTTTTACAATCGCTTAAAATTGATAGAAATCCGCTTAAAAATCTGGTTCAGTTAACTACGCTTAGAAATAGTTTCAAAGAATATGTTTCAGAAATTCTGACTGATGATTATAGATTAGAATTAGAAAAACTGCAGAAATATCAGGAAAAAGCCATTCAGGAATCGGCATGGTTACAATTAATGCTGACGATTAAATTCTGGATGGAAGATGAATCTGCTGCTTTTGAAAAAACAGACATCTTTATCGAAAAATCGGTTAATGCATCATTTGAATTAATGAATATTGCACCAATGAATCATTTAATAGATTTTGGAAAATTTCTATTCAAAGAAAAAATATACAGCAAACAATGAAAACAATCGATTATATTCCAACTTCAAAAATAGAAAGAGCCGGAAAATTAGTTCAAACCGGCGCCAAAATCGGAGTAAATTATATAAAGCACTATGCTGAAAAAGTAGTAAACCCAGATTTAACCCGCGATAAACTTAACGAAAATAACGCCGAAGATATTTACGACGGACTTAAAAGCTTAAAAGGAAGTGCCTTGAAAGTAGCACAGATGTTAAGCATGGACAAAAACTTTTTGCCTCAGGCTTATGTGGAGAAATTTTCTTTGTCGCAATTTTCAGTTCCGCCGCTTTCTGCACCTTTGGTTTTAAAAACTTTCAAGACTAATTTTGGCAAAACACCTTATGAAATTTTTGATGAGTTTAATGCAAATTCCGTAAATGCTGCAAGTATTGGTCAGGTTCATTTGGCTAAGAAAAATGATAAAAAACTGGCGGTTAAAATTCAATATCCAGGTGTTGCCAACAGTATTTCTTCTGATTTAGCTTTGGTAAAACCTATTGCAATCAGAATGTTTAATCTGCAGGGAAAAGATTCAGACAAATATTTTAAAGAAGTTGAAGATAAACTTATCGAAGAAACCAACTATTTGTTAGAATTAAAACAAAGTCAGGAAGTTGTAGAAGCTTGTAATAAAATTGAAAACATCATTTTCCCAAATTACTATCCTGAATTTTCATCAGAGAAAATCATTACAATGGATTGGATGACGGGAATTCATCTTTCTGAATTTACGGCTAAAAATACAGATCAGGAAGTTGGCGATAAAGTAGGGCAGGCGCTTTGGGACTTTTACATGTACCAAATTCATGTTTTGCGAAAAGTACACGCAGATCCGCATCCGGGAAATTTTTTGGTTAATGATGAAAACCAATTAATTGCCTTGGATTTTGGCTGTATGAAACAAATTCCAGAAGAGTTTTATACACCCTATTTTGAGTTAATCAATAAAAATGTGATTACAGACGAGAAGCTTTTTAATAAAAAATTATTCGAATTAGAAATCCTTCGTCCAGATGATACTCCGGCAGAAGTGGAATATTTCACCGATATGTTTCATGATTTATTATCACTTTTCACGAAACCTTTTCAAAATGAAACTTTTGATTTTGCCGATGAATCTTTCTTTAATGCGATTGCAGAATTAGGCAAACGTTTTTCTGAAGATACAAATTTGAAAAAAATGAACGGAAATCGTGGTTCTAAGCACTTTATTTACATGAACCGTACTTTCTTCGGACTCTATAATTTAATGTTCGATTTGAAAGCTAAAATTGTTGTGGAGAATTATTTGAAGTATTAAGTTGTGAAATTCCAAATTTTTTAAATTCCAAATTCCAATTTATAGATATACGCCTTTGTCAAAGTTTTAAACTTTGACAAAGGTTTTTTTGTTTAGTTTGTCAGGATGACAAGATTGTGTATAATTGGAATTTGGAATTTAAAAAATTTGGAATTTTATTTAATGATCCCCTTCTTATATGTCGCAATCGCGCGATCTCTTGCAAAGGCATGATCAACCATAGGTTCATTATATCCAAAATCAAACTCAGGAATCCATTTACGGATGTATTCGCCTTTTTCGTCAAATTTCTTTTGTTGGATTTCAGGATTAAAAACTCTGAAATACGGTGCGGCATCACAGCCTGTTCCCGCGGCCCACTGCCAGTTTCCTACGTTTGAAGCCAGTTCAAAATCCAGTAATTTTTCGGCAAAATAAGCTTCGCCCCACTGCCAGTTAATCAATAAATGTTTGCATAAAAAACTGGCCACAACCATACGAATGCGATTGTGCATATAACCTGTTTCGTTAAGTTGCCGCATTCCGGCGTCGACCATAGGATATCCGGTTGTTCCGGAACACCAGCGTTTAAAATCTTCTTCATTATTTCGCCAT
This sequence comes from Flavobacterium sp. NLM, assembly GCF_002210235.1. Taxonomy (NCBI): domain Bacteria; kingdom Pseudomonadati; phylum Bacteroidota; class Flavobacteriia; order Flavobacteriales; family Flavobacteriaceae; genus Flavobacterium; species Flavobacterium sp. NLM. The sequence continues at coordinate 43,665 of NZ_LIAC01000017.1, read as the reverse complement.
TGAATTCCGTCGTAAGCTGATTTGAAATTATGATTGACACAATTGGGAAAGCTAAACAGAATTTGAATAAAGAATTCTCTCCAAATCAATTCGCTTAAAAAAGTCTGATTTTTTCTGTTTGCCCAGTTTACTAATTTCCGAATACTCACGGTTCCGAAACGCAAATGCGGCGAAAGATAAGATGTACTGTCAAGAGCAGGAAAATCCCTTGTTTCTTTATAATTGGCAATTTGTGTTAAGTTATGCGGCAGAACTTTTATTGAGCTTCTTTCAAAACCAATTGTTGCTAATTCAGGAAATGGAAATTGATTTTTTGCAAAATTTGATTGAAATGATTTAGAATCATATTCTGGAGCTGATCCTGATAAATGATATTTTTCATGCCATTTATTTTTATAAGGCGTATAAACCGTGTACGGAAGTCCGTCAGCTTTTGTAATTTCTTTTTCTTCGAAAATAACATGATCTTTAAAAGAGAAACATTCAATATTATTTTCTTTTAATAAAGAACAAATTGCAGTATCACGTTGGATAGCAAAAGGTTCATAATCTTTATTGAAGAATACGTTTTGAATATCAAATTCTTCCAGAAGTGATTTCCAAACGTCTTTTGTTTTTCCCTTTTTGATTAAAACCGAAGACTCAAAAGTATTTAATTCAGCATTTATTTTTTGAAGTGAATCGTAAATGAAACTTACTCGTGCATCGTTTTTGGGAAGATTATCCAGAATATCATCATCAAAAATAAATAATGGAATTACAGGAAAATTGGATTGTAAGGCATGAAATAATCCGGTATTGTCTTCTAAACGTAAATCACGTCTAAACCAGAAAAAGGAAACTTTTTGTTTTGTCATTTTATATGTTTTCGCTCGACTAATTTTTTAAGTTTTTTTCTTTACTGCCGAAATTTGCTCGCAAAGACGAAAAGTCGCCAAGTATTTCTTTTTAAGTTTTTGCAACAAAACTTTGCGACTTAGCGTCTTTGCGAGATTAAAAATTATGCGACTTTATTATGTGTCAAATAGAGAAAATGCTTAAATACTTTTTTGCTCGGCATTTATCTGTATAATCTTTGGCTGTGATTTTGAATTAAACAATTCTTCGATTTTGTTATAACGGAAATCAAAAATGGTTTTTAATTTATTCTTCACCACCAACCAATTCATAATTCTTCCTAAAATTCCTAGTGGGAGCGCATAATGAACAACGTCAGTCATTTTGGTTCCGCCGTCGGCTGTTCGTTCAAAAAAGTGTTTGTGGTGCCATAATTTATAAGGGCCAAAACGCTGAACATCGATAAAATAGTTGTTTTCTTTGCAGGCTGTGATTTCTGTAACCCACGAAATTTTGATTCCTAAAAGCGGTCGCAAAGTATAAGTTATAATTTGCCCGTGATACATTCGCTTTTCGTCAAAATCCTTGATTTCAAAATTCATATTGTCGAGTGTAATAGTCTGCAGGTTTTTTGGACTAGAGAAAAAATCCCAGCAGTCTTCGACCTTGGCGTTTACATATTGTACGGTTGCTATCTTGTATAATTTCATCTTCAAACTAAATCAATGGTTACAAATGTTTCATTTGGAACACCCAAATAAGCTACATTTTATAATATTTTAAGGGTACAAACAACATTCCGAAACATTCTCCTTTTTCTTTATTTAGGTGTTTGTGGTGTATTTTATGTGCCTTTCTGAGTCCGATGAGGTATTTGTTTTTGGTGTTTTTAAACCATTTAAAACGCTGATGAATCAATACATCGTGAATTAAAAAGTAACAGGCTCCGTAAAACGTAACGCCGCAGGCAATGAAAAACAAATAATTGAACCCGCCCTGAACTCCAAAATAAAATAGGAGAATACTTGGGATAGCAAAAATGACAAAGAAAATGTCGTTGCGCTCAAAAGTATGCTCGTATTTTGGCTGATGATGGTCAGCGTGAAAATACCACATAAAGCCGTGCATTACATATTTATGCGTAAGCCAGGTCACACATTCCATAAACAGAAAAACGCCTAAAAAGATTAAAAAAGAAATCATTTTATAAATGTTGTTATTAAAATTATGATTTAAAATCGTTTGAGTTTAGCTTTAGTTTATAAAAGATTGACTCTAAAGATTATTTTTTTTGTTTGTCATTTCGACCGAAGGGAGAAATCGCACTAGAAACTCCGCAATGTAATTAACCAATCTTTGTCGAATCCCGCGTGCGATTTCTCCCTTCGGTCGAAATGACAAAACTGAACGAATATCATACCAACTTCAGTTTATAAGTCACAAACGACTGCGCTAAAAGTCCGGCTTTTGTATAATTTGAAACTCTGATTCTTGAATTTCCAATTTCATGGGACGGTGTGTTTTTTAGTTTTTTAAGCAATTTGCTGTAATAAACATATGCCGTATAAACGCCAAATTTGGCTTCGATTGGCAATTTTACAATTCCCTGATAAGCAATGTGAAAATCTTCTTCAATTTCTTTAATGATCTGCGCTTTTGAATCTTCGTTGAAATTGTTGAGGTTAACGCCAGGGAAATAAGTTCGGTTTAAGATGGTATTGTCATCTTTTAAATCTCTCAAAAAATTCACTTTCTGAAAGGCCGACCCTAATCGCATGGCTTCGCTTTTTAATTGTTGATATTTATGTTCTTTTCCTGATACAAAAACCTTTAAACACATTAAACCCACAACATCTGCAGAACCATAAATATAATCCGCATATTCGGCTTGTGTGTTATAAGTTGATTTTACAAGGTCGAGTTTCATGCTTTTTAAAAAAGCCTGAACCAGATCATCAGTAATATTATATTCTTTCACCGTATGCTGAAAAGAATTTAAAATAGGATTTAGGCTGATTCCTAATTCCATTGCTTTATAATATTCTTTTTCAAAATCGTCAATCAGGGCTTCTTTATCATAATCATGAAAAGAATCTACAATTTCGTCCGCAAAACGAACAAATCCATAAATGCTGTAAATAGCATCGCGAATGCTTGGTGACAGCATTTTTACAGCAAGTGAAAAAGAGGAACTATAGTTTTTGGTAACTAGTTTGCTGCATTTAAAAGAAACGGCGTCGAATAATGATTTCATTTTTTAAGATCTTAAAGATTTTTGAATTAATTCAGCGGCTAGTTTTCCTGAAATTAATGCAGGCGGAACACCAGGGCCGGGAACGGTCAATTGTCCTGTGAAATATAAGTTACGTACTTTTTTGCTTTTTAGTTTTGGGCGCAAAAATGCGGTTTGCAATAATGTATTAGCCATTCCGTAAGCATTTCCTTTAAAAGCGTTGTAATCTGCTTCAAAATCGTTTTTACAAAATGATTCCTTAAATATAATGTTATTTCTGATTTCTTGTTGTGTAAGTAGCTCAAAACGAGTAATTATCTTTTCGAAATATGCTTCTCTTAGTGTTTCGTTATCTTCAATTCCAGGTGCAAGCGGAATTAAGAAAAATCCGGTTTCCATTCCGTCAGGAGCTGCGGTCAGATCTGTTTTAGACGGGAAGTTGGCATAAAATAATGGAGCTTCCGGCCATTTTGGATTATCATAAATATCAGCTGCATGCTGATTAAAATCGACATCAAAAAATAAGGCATGATGCGAAATATTTTCAATTTTTTTATTGAAACCCACAAAAAACAGGAGAGAAGAGGGTGCAAAAATTCGGCTTTCCCAGTATTTTTGAGAATAAACCTGATATTTTTTTTCCAGTAAAGTTTCGGTATGCTGATAATCGGCACCACTTAAAATAATATCGGCTTTTATAATTTCACCATTAATAACAATTCCTGCTGCGGTTTTATTTTCAACGATTATTTTTTCAATAGGAGAATTTGTTTGGATGGTAACACCAAGTTCTACGGCTAATTTTTCGATTCCTCGAATAACATCAAACATTCCGGTTTTAGGATGCCAGGTTCCGAGTCCGAAATCGGCATAATTCATAAAATTGTAAAATGAAGGCGTTTTAGTTGGCTTTGCGCCGAGGAATAAAACGGGAAATTCGAGAATTTGAATCAGCCTTTCATTTTTAAATTTCCTGCGAATATCTGAGCTTACATTGCTAAAAAACTGATTAAGCTTTAATGCTGTTTCTTTTGTAATTAATTCAAGTGGAGAAACTCCTGGACGATAAACCAAATCTTTTATGGCAATATCATAATTACTTTTGGCTTGATCGATAAAGGTTTGCAGTTGGTTACCGCTTCCTTTTTCAATTTCTTCAAACGTAGCTTTAATCTCTTCTAAATTGTCATAAATGCTGATAAAATCATTTATTCCAAAATAAACGCGATAGGCAGGATTTAGCTTTATAAGCTCGTAATAATCTGATGGTTTTTTATTGAAGTCATTAAAAAAACGTTCAAAAACATCCGGCATCCAATACCAGCTTGGACCCATATCAAATGTAAAACCATTTTTTTTGAATTGTCTTGCGCGACCGCCTATCGTTGAGTTTTTTTCGTAAATAGTCACCTTGTTACCTTGCTTTGCCAAGTAACATGAAGCGGCTAACGAAGAAAAGCCCGAACCTATAATTGCAATAGTTTTTGTCATTTTTGTTTAACAAATATACAAAAACTTTAAACGAAACTTTTATATTGTTTCCATTGTTTCTTCCATCGAATCAAAAATACGGATTCGTTCCGGCAGGTTTTTGTGATCAATATGTTCAACCATTTTACCCATGAGCCAGATTTCATTATTTTTTTGCAGCAGTTTTTGCCCCATTGACTTGACATACTGGTTGATAACGCTGCGATCCGGCTGTATTGTCATGAAGGAAACAAAAGTGATGTTTTCAAAATGTTTGGTTAAATCCTGTAGGTTTTCAATTGGCATACTTTCGCCTAAATAAATGGTTTTGTAGCCTTTAGATAAAATTTCATATTGAAGATAAAGCAATCCTATTTGATGAATTTCATTTAATGGAAGGGAAAGAACAAAGATTCGGTCTGTTTTTGTTGGTTTTTGAATCTGAAGGCTTTCAGTATAAATTAAGATTTTCTGTTTGATCAAATGACTCATAAAATGTTCATTTGCAGGTGTAATTGTTTCTGACTGCCACAATAATCCCAATTCTTTCAATAAGGGTAAAAAATGGTCTTTAAAAACTTCTTTGAATGTTTTTTCAGAAATAAGCCAGTCAAACGTGTTGAAAAACAGCTCCTGATCAAAATTCATCATCGCCATTTTGAAAGATGTAATGGCGTAGTTTTGAGAGTTTTTCTTCGAAATAATTTCACGGACCAACTGCGGAATTTTTTCTTCAGGATAAGTTGCTATTTTAGAAATTTTATAGCCGTATTCGTGTAATAATGTGATGTTAAGAAGTTTCTGTAGATTTTGCAGATTATAAAGCCTGATATTGGTATCAGTACGCATTGGCTCCAAAATATTATACCTTTTTTCCCAAATGCGAATCGTGTGTGCTTTTATTCCGGATAAATTCTCAAGATCTTTTATACTGAAAACAGTTTTTATATTGTTTACCATTTGATACGATTATGTAAACAAAAGTAAAATAAAATCTCAAAAAACCTTAAAAACTAGATAAAAATGATTCTTTATGAGAAGTTTGTAGTATCAAACTGATCTAATTTGTCTAAATGTAAAATCGTTTTAGTATTATCTTTGCTTCGGTTGTACATAATTTGGAATTTTGCACCGTAAATAATTTCGTTAAAAGTATACGAAGTTCGGGCTGCCACGGTATTGCTAAACATATCATCAAAAGTGGTGATGAAAACTAAAATCTCTCCGTGTGTGTTTTTAAAATCTTCTTCGGTAAAATTGTACAAAGGGCTGTTCTCATCAATGGGATGAACTAATGTCCAGCTCAGCGAAAGCGCATTTATACGATCTATTTCGAGGTTAAGAGTATAAAATTTATTTACTCGCTGACCGTTTTCTTCAATGCTCATACCTAAAGTAACTTTTGCCACTGCATCTGTAAAATTGGTGTTTTTAAAAGGAACAAGCCTTATCATTAAGCCTTTGCCTTCTCCGTAAGGAGAAATTAAGGCATTGTGCGAAAATTTTAAAAAGGCTGTTGGTTTGCTGAATCTTCCAAAGAATAAACCGGTTGCAATGGCAAAACTTAGCAAACCAATTAAAGCCTCGGCTGCTGATAAACCACTTGTCAGGAATCCGGTTGGGCTGATATGTCCGTAACCAACCGTTGTAAAAGTCTGCGCACTAAAAAAATAAGCCTGACCAAACTGCGTTAAAAGACTTCCTGATGGTGAAATTCCGTCCAGATGTTCAACACCGATGGCATAATAAATAACTGCAAAAATAAAATTGATTATAATATAGAAAGAAAATAAAATAAGCATGAATTTCCAGTTGGGCATATCGATCATGGTGTGGTACCAGCTTATTCGGCGAAGCAGGTTCATACCTCTTTTTTCGATATTGGGAGTTCCGTTTTTATTTACAAATCTTCCGCCGTAGCTTCCGGCATTAGTACCAAATCCTGAATTTTTATCTGTTTGAAGGTTATTTATTTTTCTTAAAAGTGACATGCAGTTTTTTGCTGTTATTGTTTGATTACCTTTTTGGTGCTGTATCCATTTTCATTGGAAATCGAAATATAGTAAATTCCTTTTGGATACAAACTCCAATCTGCTTTTATTGTATTAGAATCTTGTTTAGATTCATACAATAAACGTCCCAGTACATCATAAACTTTGTAATTTAAAATAGGTTTGCCTGCCTGAATGGTTAAGGTGTTTTTTACAGGATTTGGATATAAAACGGCATTTTTTAATTCAATACTTTCAGGAACAGATAAATTATTATCTGATGCTGCAATCCAGCTTGACGCCAGCGCATTGTCAAGATCAGTGCTGGAAAGTTGTAAATAACTCCCGTTTCCATCTGCATTTGGCCACGGAGATACATTTGTATATTCTACTGAATCGATTGTGTTTCCAAAACCATCTGCTAAAATTATTTTTTGCGATGTATTAGATAAGTTACGGGAGAACTGTCCAAAAGCGGTTACTCCGTATTTAGATTCAAAAGTAGGTTTATTGCTTGTAATGTAAATACCCTGATTTGCCGCTAATGTTGAATTGGCTGGAAATTGATACGATAGTCCCAATTCGCTTAAATAAATACCAGTTAAATTAACGGTGGTGTTTCCTGTATTTCTAATTTCTATAAACTCCAGATCATTACTGGTTGGAAAAGTTGCTGAAACGCCTGGATTGTAATTTATTTTTGTGATAACAAGCGAAGGAGTTTCGATATTGCTGCAACTGCTAAAACTTCCTAATTGTCCTGTTATCCATGAAATTCTATTGGATAAAAATGATTTTAGATTATTAATTTCAAGTGCATCGTTTGGAATTGTTCCCCATTTTTGATTTTCTCTGGCTTTTGCTTCGCTGATATAATTTACAGTTTCGTCTATAAACTGAGTAAGGCTGTTGTAGTTTAAAGGTTTTCCCTGCAATGTAAGTTCATTCCATCTTTTAGTGAAATAACATTTAAATGTAGTGTCAGTAAATAAATCTCTCCAAAATCTGGCGCCTTCATTGTCTCCGTTTGAAAATTGCCAAACATCGTATTTGCTTCTGTCATATCCCCAGCTAAACAAATCATTTCCGTATGTTAGATTAAAATCCCAAATAGGGCCGGCACGCAGTTTTCCTTCTTTATCTTTATGGAAATAAGTGCTGTATTGATAACTGTCAACATTTGAAGCTAATTCGGCCAAAATCATATAATCAACAAAAGAGGGAACATCAATAATAGATGAATATCCTGCTGCTAAATCAGAATTATGTGCGCCGGCTGTAATTTCCAGATTTTTAAACTGGTTTTTTATATAATCATTTTGTTCAATAGTTGTGTTTTCCGGTTTTGGCAATTCATGAATAAAATCTACAGAAGAACCGTTGTAAGAAGACATCGTCCAGGCAACCGGATCTCCACCAGTTGTTTTATCGGCTTTTGTAATATAACCTCCGCTTACATTTGGAAGTGTATTATCAGTATCAGCCATTTTAATAACGTTTACTCTGTTAACGTTCGATTTTACTTTTTCCTGTAAAATGTATAATCCTTTATATTCATTGTTGATTACTACTTCGCAGTAAACAGTTCGCGTAGCATAATCGCCAATTTGTCGGGATAAATTATACGAAATATAATCACGAATACAAGAAGGATCAAAAGCTAGTGAATTTAAAATCCAGTCATTTTCTACCGGCATTCCCAGTAAGCTGACATTATTATTGCTTGTATTATTCGTTTTTAAAGTGGTAAAGCCATACGGTTTTTTAGGAAGCGATTGTGAAGAGGATCCTCTCAGTTCAATGCCAATTCTTCCGTTATAATTTAAATAAGCGGCAGTATTACTATCGGTTAAATAATTTCGGGTTCCGTCTGGTCTTTTAATGATTTTCATCGTTGCCAAAACTTTTGGATCATCGGGAATTTCAATTGGCTGATTCGTGTTTGGATCTATGTCTGTATTAATAATGATAATAGGTAAATTACTGTCTGTAAAGGTTTGTGATTTTACATTGGCTGTAAACAGAAAAACCAATATGAAAAGGGTATAAGGAGTGTAAGTTTTTGAAAAGTAGTGTTTTATCATGGTTAGGTTAGTTTTGTAACAAATGTAACAACTAACCAGATTATTAAAAAACGGACACTATTTTTTTATGAATAAGGTATAAAAAGTAATCTGCAAAGGCATTATTTTGCAGATTACTTTTTGTTAACACAAATTTGATTTATTATTTACAAAAAGTGCTTTTGTTTTTTATAGCACTTTGACTTCCTAATTCGATTGCTTTTAAGAAATCTTTGCAGGATTTGGCTTTGTCTCCAATTTTATTGTAAGCTAAACCTCGTAAATTGTAAGCAACATAATCTCTTGGGTTTAAACCAAGTGATGATGTGCAGTCTTCAATGGCTTCTTTAAATTTTGAAAGTTTGAAGTTTACGTTTGCACGGCCCGTAAAAGCATCGGCATTCATATTATCAAGTTCAATGGTTTTGCTAAAGTCGGTCATTGCGCCTTGTAGGTCATTCAATTGGTATTTTGCAACGCCGCGATTTTGATACGCTTCAACAAATTTAGAATTTTTGCCAATGGCTTTTGTGTAATCAGTAATTGCGCTTTTGTAATTTCCGTTTGCAGCTTTGTTAAAAGCTCTGTTAAAATAAATTTCTGCGGTTTGTGACCACGACGAAAAGCTTATCATAATAAATGATAATAATAGTAGGTTTTTCATAAAACTAATTTGGGATTAGCAGGTTAATTATTCTTCAAACGAATTTAGCAAAGTTTTGTTTTTGTGAAAGAATTCTTTTGTAAAATAATTACTAATTATGAATTGTATTTTGGATAATATTTATTTCTTCTCAATTCCTATTAAATACAATACCACTCCAGGACCGGATTTTACCCGGTTAATCTGCCAGTTATAAGATTCTGTATTATGCAGGTCATTTACAAGATCATTCATTTCTTCGACAGAATAAGTTCTTAATGAAGAAACAATACCATCCCATAAAACAAAAAGTGGAATTATAGGAATTAAATAAGTAAAAATAATTCGGCCAATTTTAAAAGGTCTGATAAATGGTGTAGTTAATAAAACGCTTAGTGGAGAAAAAATCATGGCGACAATACTAGCAAAACTTCTTTCCTGAACTTCAAAAATAGCGATTGGAGATTTAGCATTTACTGCATTTTGTAAAATCTGTTTGGCATCGTTTGGGTTAAAATGATGTAAGGAAAGAAACTGAGTTCGAAGCCCTTTTAATTCTACAGGAACATTTCGTGCATCTACAGAATGGCTTATATATTCAAAATTATCAGCTTGTTTTTTAGTGTATTCAAAAGCGGGGATATTTGGATAATAATCGGTCAGAATGATTTTTAAGTTTGGAATTTCTTGTTTTAATTCATTGTTTAGCCAAATAAGTCCACCGCCTCCGCCAGAAGCGAGATCAATAATTGTTGCTGCATTATTGGTTTTTAGAATATTTACAAGCAAAGGAACAACAGGTTTGTACATTCCGGTTTTGTTTGACAGGAATTGCAAAAAGTCGGTTATGTAATTTCTTAAAAAAACAGGAAACCATTTTTGATCTTCAAATTCAAATAAATGTATTCTTGCCATAAAAATAATTTTAAAGAAATAGAAACAGTGCTCAAGTTACAAAAAATATCGAAAAGGATCCATTTTAGGTCTGTAAAATATAACTGCGGAATGACTTGTAAGGCTAGTATTTCCAAGGTTTTTAGAATTGTAATAAATGAAAAATACCAAATAATAAATGAAACCTGAGAAATAATAATTCATGTTCAGTTACTAAAAAACATATCATACATTTGTCTCACAACAAGCAAAATAAAAAATAGTGAGTCAAAAATTACGTCAAATAATTTTCTTTTTCTTCTTTCTTGCAGGACTTATGCTGAACGCTCAAAATGCTAAGATTGACAGCTTGAAAAGAGTGCTTATTTATACTAAAGTTGATACTTCAAAAGTCAATGAGTATAATAAAATAGCCGATTTATATAAAGAAATCAATCCTGATTCGACATTGTTTTATGCTCAAAAAGCAACTAATCTAAGTTTGAAATCTGACTTTACTTTTGGGCTTGCTACGGCTTATGTAAATAAAGGAAATGCTTCAATCATTTTAGGAAATTACCCAAATGCTTTAAAATATTTTAAAACTGCCCAATTAGAATTTAAAAAGGTTTTAAAGGAAGATTCAGGCAAAAAAGTAAAAAGCGGTTTGGCGCGTTCTTATGCCAGCTCGGGTGTGGTTTACTCAGAACAAAGTAATCAAATTCTGGCATTGAAAAATTACGAAGAAGCACTGCAGTTATATCAGGAAATTGATGAACAGGCTAATGTTTCTAAAGCGCTTAATAATATCGGGATTATTTATAAATCACAGTTAAATTATCCAAAAGCATTAGAATACTTAAAGAAAGCTTCTAAAATTCAAACTGAAACAGGAGAAAAAAATGCTGCTGTTACGCTTACCAATATTGGTGCGATTTACTTTGAAACAGGTCAGAATAAAAATGCGATTTTGTATTATAACAAAGCTAAAAAGCTTTTTGAGAATACGGATAATATGCGAGGATATGCACTTTTGTGTAATTATTTAGGCGATTATTATAAGAAAGAAAATGATTTAAAACTGGCTAATGAATATTATATGAAGTCATTGAATTTGTATGAAGAACTGCAGAATAAATTTGGTGCTTCACTTTCCTTATACAATATCGCAGGTTTGCTTCAGGATCAAAAAAAATATAAAGAAGCAATGCCTTTTGCAGAGAAATCCCTTGCTTATGCAAAAGAAATAGGAGTGCTGGACCAGACGTATCATTCTGAAAAATTATTAAGCGAATTATACGAAGCTTTAAATGATCCTAAAGCAGCGTTAGACCATTATAAAAATTATGTACAAGCGCGAGATAGTATTATCAATGAAACAACAAGTCAGAAATTTGCTTTGGCAGAAGTGAATTACGAATACAGAAAAAAGGAAGCCTTATTATCTGAAAAGAATAAAAGACAAATCCAGTTTGTTATTTTCTCCATTTTAGGCGCTTTACTTTTAATTGCTTTAATATTGGTAATTTATAATCGAATGCAGGTTAAACGTCAGCTGACATTGAAAAAAGAAGTTGCCGAATACGAGCAAAAAGCGCTGCACTTACAAATGAACCCGCATTTTGTATTTAATTGCTTGAGTTCAATTTCGAGTTTTATTGTTCAGAACGGAACCGATTCTGCATTGAAATATTTATCTAAATTCTCCAAATTAATGCGGCTTACACTCGAATATTCAAAAGGTTCATTAATTCCGATTGATAAAGAAATCGAAAGCCTTCAAAATTATCTGGAATTGGAAAAACTTCGTTTTCATGACAAATTTGAATTTGAAATAAGATCAAGCGAAAGAGTCGAATTTAATATGGGATTACCGCCTTTGCTGATTCAGCCTTTTGTAGAAAATGCGATTCTTCATGGAATTGTTCCTAAAGATGGAACCGGAAAAATTGAAGTTGATTTTGATGTTGAAAAAGAACAGCTAATCTGTACGATTAAAGATGACGGAATTGGTTTATCTGAATCGAAGCATTTAAAAGAAAACTCGGTTACGGCGCATAAATCAATGGCTTTGGGAATTACAAAAAAACGTTTGGAAATCATGGAATCCATAACTTCCAAATCTGCACAAATAGAAATCACCGAATTACAATCAGAAAATAAAAAAACAGGAACAAAAGTCGTTTTGCGTCTGCCTGTTCAATACATACCCTAATTTTTAATAAATGATAACAGCAGTATTAATAGAGGACGACAAACATTTGAGAACTGGTCTAAAAGCGCTTTTAGAACGTTATACAAATGATATTTTAATTGTTGGCGAAGCCGAAAGTGTAAAAACCGGAATTGCCGTGATTGAAAAATTAAGGCCTCAGGTTATTTTTCTGGATATTCATTTAACCGACGGAACTGGTTTTGATATTCTCGAAAGACTAAATAAAGTAAACGGAAAACTAAATGCCCATGTTGTATTTATCACTGCGCATGAACAATATGCTGTAAAAGCATTTAAATTTAGTGCTCTTGATTTTATCTTAAAACCTGTTGATCCGGAAGAATTGCAAGATACAATGGCAAAAATTAAAGAAGCTGTTGGAAAAAACAATTCATTCGAAAACATTGATTTACTGCTGGAAAACATCCGAAAAAAAGTCGACAATTTTAAACGTATAGCACTTTCTACCAGCGATGGAATTCATTTGTTTGAAGTTTCGGATATCATTCGCTGTGAAGCAAAAATTAATTACACGCAGTTTTTTATTAAAAATCACAAACCCATATTAATTTCTAAAACGCTTAAGGAATACGAAGAATTACTCTCAGAACATGGATTTGAGCGCATTCATCAATCGCATTTAATCAACTTGTCTTATCTGAAATCTTATATAAAAACAGATGGCGGTTATGTGATTATGGCTGATAATTCGAATATTCCGATTGCGCAAAGCAAAAAAGAAAAATTGCAGGAATTAATAAATGCTCTTTAACGATTTCCCCAAAAACCAAAATATCACTAATTATGAGAAAAAAATTACTCCTATTTTTACTGTTTTTCACAGTAATACTAAAAGCACAGATTTTAAATTTTACCGATCCAACATTTAAAAACATGCTTGTAAATGGCGGTGCGGCAAATTTTACAGCTTATTCTGGCGGCGTTGCTGTTACGAGAATCGATACTAATTTTGATAATCAGATCCAGGTTTCTGAAGCGGCTTTAATTGACAAACTTTGGATAGAAGGTGCTAATGCTTATGCGGTAACCAATATTCAGGGAATTGAAGGTTTCACGAATGTAACAGAATTGGGTTTTAATGGTATCAGTACGACTTCGATCAATTTAAGCGGAATGCCGAACCTAAAAACGATTTATGTAAAAAGTCCAGCTTTGACTTCTGCGACAGTTTCAGGAATGGACGGATTAACGGGCGCTACTTTTATGGAAAACCCGTTGATGACTTCTTTGAATATTTCAAATTGTTTGAGTCTTACTAATATCGTAGCACAGCAAAATCCGGTTTTTGCTTCATTGAATTTCAGCGGCCTTTCTGCTTTGAACCAATTGTATTTAGAAGATAATGTTTTAACGGAACTTGATTTAACGGGCTGCCCAAATTTGGAATATTTCAATGCGGTAAATAATAAATTAATAACATTAAATGTTTCGGGATTAAGCAAACTGACTACTTTTTTAATAACGGATAATCCGACTTTAGAAGATATAAATGCTTCGGGATGCACGCTGCTTAATTTTCCGCAGTCTACTTTTCCTTCTAATCAGGTTTTAAAAACAGCTGATTTTTCAAATTGCTCCAGTTTACAAAATCTTCTAATTCAGGATAATTTACTGACTACTTTAAATTTATCAGGCTGTAGTTCATTACAGGGATTAAATGTGTTTAACAATGCATTGACAAATTTAAGTCTCACAGGATGCTCGGCACTTTTGACGATTGAATGTTCCAAAAATCAATTAACTTCTTTAGATTTGAGTTCGTCTTCAAATCTTACTCAACTTAGAGCAAACACAAATTCTATTTCAAATTTGAATTTGACAGGTACTGTGAATTTAAAAAATGTTTTTTTGGTTTCTAATCAAATTCCTTCGGTTGATCTTTCAGGAAATACAAATTTGGAAATTTTAGAATTGGATACTAATCCAACTGCAAATCTAAATGTTTCAGGATGTACGAAGTTAAAAGTTTTAAGCATTCAGGATGTTCCGTTAGTGACCGCCGACTTTTCAAATTGCAATGCGATTACAGTTATTAGTAATACTAGTGAAGCATTGAATTCAATAAATGTTCAGGGATGTGCTGCGCTTGAAACGCTTGTACTTGCCGGCACAGCCGTTCAAAAAGCGCCGATAACTTCATTGAATCTATCTGGATTGACTAATTTAAAACTTTTAAACTGCAGTTATAGCAACATCAATTCAGTTGATTTAACAAATTGCAGTGCATTGATAAATGTATTTTATTCTGATATGCCTTTAGCGACAGCTGATTTCTCTGATTCGCCAAATATTACGGTTTTAAATATTACTAAAACAGGATTGCAAAATATTGATGTTTCGAATTTTTTAGCTTTTCAATCCTTGACAGCAAATGATAATCCGAATCTTAAAACGGTATTTGCAAAAAATGGGAGAGATGAAGATTTGTTTATTAATAACGGAAACTCGAATTTAATTTTTGTTTGTCAGGATGATACAGATGTAGCTGATACAAAAAGTTATTTGGTAGGTATTGGTTTACCGACAGTTGTGGTAAACTCATATTGCAGTTTTAATCCAGGCGGAAATTATAACACCATAACCGGAACAATTGCTTTTGATGTGGATAATAATGGCTGTGATGCTGCCGATTCAAAACAAGCTAATGTAAAAGTGAATTTAAATGATGGTTCTTCTCTAAGTTCCACTTTTACAGATTTAAACGGAAAATATACTTTTTTTACCGATGCCGGAAATTTTAATATAACAACAGCGGTTGAAAATCCTGCTTTCTTTACTGTTTCGCCAACAACACCGATTGTTTCATTTGCAGATAATAACAATAACACCGCACAGCAAAATTTCTGTGTAAGTGCATTAGGAACAAACAGCGATGCAGAAATCGTGATTGCGCCTATATATCCTGCAAAACCGGGATTTATGGCTTGGTATGAGATTTTGATACGAAATAAAGGAAATCAAACACTAAATGGTACAGCTAATTTTACCTACAATCAAAATGTATTGCATTATGGAATAGCAACGCTGGCACCAAATGTTCAAACTCCAGGAAATCTTGGTTGGAATTACGCTAATTTACTTCCATTTGAAACTAGGAGAATTTATGTCGGATTAAATGTAAATAGTCCGGTACAGGTTCCGCCGGCAAACATTGGAGATATTTTAAACTTTACAGCTTCAATAAATCCTATTGCAGGAGATAGTAATCCGGCAGATAATCAGTTTGTTTTTAATCAGGAAATAGTGGGTTCATTTGATCCAAATGATATTACTTGTTTAGAAGGCGAGAGTGTTTCTCCATCAACAATTGGTAATTATTTACATTATGGAATTAATTTTGAAAATACAGGCACAGCTGAAGCCGAAAACGTGGTTGTAAAGGTTGTTATAGATCAAAGTAAATATGATATTAATTCGCTTCAGTTATTAGACGCGTCACATGCAGTACATGTTGTCATAAAAGGAAATACAGCCGAATTTGTTTTTGCAAAAATTAAATTGAGCACCTCAAAAGCGCCGCCGGTTGGAGGTCATGGAAATATTTTATTTAAGATAAAAACACTGCCTTCGCTTCAGTCTGGAGATGAGGTTGAACAAGATGCCAGTATTTATTTTGATTATAACGAAGCAGTTGATACAAATACAGCCGAAACCATTTTTAAATCATTAGGAAATAAGGATTTTGAAAAAGACAGCACTATAACTATACATCCAAATCCAACAAAAGGCGAGGTGTTTATTAATTGTGATAATACCATAAAAAGAATTGAATTATTTGATGGGCAGGGCAGAATTCTTCAGTCTGTAATTGAAAACAAAAACAGTTCAAAAATTAATCTATCCAACAAATCAAACGGATTGTATTTTATCAGAATAACTTCTGAAAAAGGAACTTCTGTAGAAAAAATAATTAAGGAATAAATTTAGGTTACAATTTTATTCTGATTTTAAAGCCTTTCAAAGTTTGATGACTTTGAGAGGCTTTTTTATTAAATTTTGAATTTCTCAATTCGTTTAGAATATAAATTAACACCAAAAATTATTGCTCCCATAACGAATGGAACAAAGTGAGAAATTTGCCAAAAAAGATCAGTGCCAGTTTTCAATCCTTCATTTGATACTTCAAATATGCCCAATCCTATAAAGAATAAGCAGATAACAAATAAAACAAATTGAATTTTATAATTTATCTTAATCATAGATTTTTAATTTTATAAGAAAAATCAACTAATTTAACTTGAGATGCTTTAATAAAAAAATATTTTACGAATTATTTGTATAAGAATTTGCAATTCTTGTTATCAGCTTTTTGTGAAAGTAAAAGAAATCTTGAAATTGATAAATTTCTATTTAGCTGTCCAAATTCAAAAGAACTAATTGATTCTGAATGGTTATTAATTCCTGCATCGAATTTTTTAAATCAGCCGGCATAGCATCAATTTCCTTTTGTTTGGCATAAAACTCATTTTCATTTTTGTAATGCGTAATACTAACTAAAAGATTTTTATCTTGAAAAACAGGTAATCTTGGGAAATCATTTTCAGTCATTTCGCTTACCCAAAGTGTTACATCTTGTATTTTTAAATCTTTAAGAAAAGGAATATAGGTATTGTCAAATAGTTCAATAACCTTTTCAAGTGTGTTATTACAAATATAAAAATCAACAACAGTAAATGTTTTGTCAGTTTTTAGCTGTTCACTATTAATTTCTTTCTTTAACGGTCGTAACAAATAAACATTATCTGAGTTTATCATCATCTCGTTTGCGCCTTTGCCATATTCTTTCCAGATTGCGCTATTAACATAAAAATCATTCAGAAATTCTAATCTGGTTTTCATATCTGTAAAACCGCGAAGCCAAACAAATCGGTCATTTACATCGTTAATTTTAAATTCTCCCAACGTGTAGCCACTTAATTCATTCATTGGGACAACAAATTTCGAATGAAAATAATCGCGGAACTTATCGGTTAAATTTGGTTTTAATAAATAATTCCGGATTTCTAATACTTTTATCTTTTCTGAATTTTGCGGGGCTAAATTACTCATAGTGTTTTATTTATATGTATTAGTATTGGTTTGCGAGAAACTATATTGAATAAGATAATTAATGCGGACTTTTTATATTCATCTTCTTAAAAGCCTTAACAAATAAAGTAATTTAATATCTTTATCGCAAGTACGTACATTTTAGTTCTTTAGGATCTAAAAGTATACTATTGTTGATTATGAGTGATTTGCAAAATAATTAGTTATGGAGAAAAAAAATATAAAAGTATATTGCCCGGTTGATTATGCTTTTCAAAGAATAGGAGGAAAATACAAAGGAAGAATTTTGTGGTATTTAAAAGATGGTTTGATGAGATATGGTGAATTAAAAAAAGCTGTTGAAGGTATAACACCAAAAATGCTTACTCAAACACTTAAAGAGTTAGAAGCTGATGAGTTGATTTCAAGAAAGGTTTATCCTGAAGTTCCGCCTCGTGTTGAATATACGCTTATTGAAAATGGACAAGAATTAATTCCTTTTATCAATCAAATGAGAATTTGGGGAGAAAAGCAAATGGGTTTGAATAAATGATTGAATTGTTTTTGATTTGCTGCTGAAAAAGAAATGATAAAATCTATATAATAATATTCAAATGGGAATTGGAAGAAGAAATTTTTTAAAATTTACTAGTTTAGCTTTAACCGGTGTGGTTATAAATCCATTACAGTCAGTTATTATAAATGATGATGTTTATGTTAATAAAAAACTAGGTATATTATTTTATAAACCTATAGGATGGGGATATGTTGACATAAAGGATTTTGGGAAAATAAGGGACTCTCAAATTTTGGCAAATGGCTGGGAGAATGAAAAAGACGAAGTTTATGAAGATCTTGGTGAACCAATATGTATTATTACAAAGTATTATCAGGACAAACCTGAATATAAAGGAAAATTCTCTCCAACAATTACTCTTAACATCACACATAAAAGTGAATTACAAGATTGTGAATATGAGAGTTTTGAAAAATTAATGGAGTTTTCATTAGCGGGCACCAGTAATTTACTGAATGGTTTTAATGTAACCCGAAAATATGAGCCCTATGAAATTTCAGGTTGTAAATTCTATGAATATGATGCGGAGTATATGTTTGAACATGTTGAGCTTGATAAGCCACTAAAAGTAGAATTAAAAGTTATAAAGGCAGAACATAATGACTACTATTATGATTTTAATTGTCATCAATCTTCTGAGCAAAATCAAATAGCAGATTTAGAATTCGAAAATTTTAAAAAATCAATTAAATTAATATAGTAAAAAAATCTGTTTATAAGATGTACAATCTTTTTGAAGTTCAATCAAAATGATCCATATCTACTGATATATATAATAAAAAAGCCTCAGAATCTAAATTCTCAGGCTTTTTTATTTTTTAGTGACCACGGTGGGATTTGAACCCACACGCCCTTACGAGCACCACCCCCTCAAGATGGCAAGTCTACCGTTTCTCCACGTGGCCTAAATGCAAAAAAGGTCAAGTAAATTAATACTCGACCTTTTTGTGACCCGACTGGGGCTCGAACCCAGGACCCCATCATTAAAAGTGATGTGCTCTACCGACTGAGCTATCGAGTCATTGCTTTCAAGAAACTTATTTTGTTAATCACAAATTTTGTGACCCGACTGGGGCTCGAACCCAGGACCCCATCATTAAAAGTGATGTGCTCTACCGACTGAGCTATCGAGTCATATTCGTTTCTTGAATGCGGGTGCAAATATAAGGAGTTTATTTTATTAATTGCAAGCAATTTTATTATAAATTTGTCTTTTTTTAAACAAAATTTACAATCCCCTAATTTATAGTGTTTTATTAGAATGAAAAAAATCGTCTTATTAGGTTATATGGGCTGCGGAAAGTCAACAATTGCCCAAAATCTTTCAAAAATTACAAATATTCCATTTTTAGATTTAGATAAATGTATCGAAAAAAAAGCAAATTTGTCCATAAATGAGATTTTCGAACAACATGGAGAGATTTATTTTAGAAAATTAGAACACGAAATGTTTCTTGAATTGCTGCAATCTTCAGAAAACACCATTATTGGTTTAGGCGGAGGAACTCCTTGTTATGCAAATAATCATTTGTTATTGCAAAGAGAGGATATTACATCTATATATTTAAAAGCTTCAATAGAGACTTTATATAATAGATTAGTTCACAATAAAAGTAAACGTCCTTTAATTGCGAATATGGATGAGGAAGAAATGAAAGAATTTATCGCAAAGCATTTATTCGACAGAAGTTTTTATTACAATCACGCACAAAACAAAGTTGTGGTAGATAATAAAACCGTCGATGAAACAGTTGATGATATTTTAGAAATCTTAGCTTAGAAAGGCATAATTGTCTCCGTTTTCATCAAAAACAACCTGAACGTGCTCTAATAAAGATGTAGATAAAGAAATTCCTTTAAAATCGGCTTTTACAGGGTATTTTTTGTGATTTCGGTCTACAAGTACCGCAGTTTTGAATTTTTTAAGCGGAACGTCCAGAAAATGACGAACAGCGTAAATTAATGTTGTTCCTGAATTTAGGACATCATCAACCAGGACTAATCCTTTATTAGAATATTCTTCTGCAGTTAAAGAAGTCTGAATAGGCAGCTGCGGATTTTGTTTGTCAACTCGTACTTCGCAAAGAGAAATTTTTAGAGTAGATATGTCGCTTAGCACCGCAGCAATTTTTTGAGCAAAAACAGAACCGCTGGAAGCAATTCCGGCAATTACAACTTCTTCTTCGTCTACAAACGTCTCGTAAATTTGATAAGCGATACGTTTTATTTTGTGTTCGATTTCCTGATTGTTTAAGATGATGTTTTTGCTCATGATTTATTTTTTTGCTAATATAACTAATTTAAATTCCAATATAAAAAATCCAAATTCCAATTTTTATAAAGGAAATTCCAAATTTTTTAAATCCCAAATTCCAATGTTGAGCTTTTGATTTTAGAGTGTTTGGGATTTGCAATTTGAATTTTTGTGTTTTTTATAAAGTTTTGGAATTTTAAAATTGAAATTTACTCCGTTTCTTCCTCATCAATAAAATCACTTCCATAATCGTCAATATCTCTTCGGTCTTTTTTAGTCGGTCTTCCGGTTCCGGCTTTACGATAATGTTCTTTGGAGAGTTTTAATAACTCTAAATGTTCGTAAGCTTCTGCAGGAGTTTCATTCTTGCGGTAAATATCAACAAGTTTAGCTCCCACACGACTTTCCGGAATATCGAGTACGGTTATAATTTGTGTAATTTGATCTTTTCTAAAAGTAATTCTATCAGTAGGAAAAACTTCTTTAGATGGTTTTGCAACTTGCCCATTTACCGTAACATGGTTCTTTTTACAAGCCTCAGTTACCATGTTTCTGGTCTTATAATAACGCACGCACCATAAGTATTTATCTATTCTCATAATTTTTCTAAAATCCAAGTTAAATTCTTTACAAAAATAAATCAATATTGTATCTTGCGCACCTAAAAAATTAACAATAATGAATAAATTTAAATATTATTTTATTTTATTACTTGCGGGTATAGCTATAGTTTCCTGTAGTAAAGACCATGATGATCCGGAAATAGTTCCTTTAAGAGATTATAAAGAACAATATAAAGCTGACAATGACTCTATTGTTAAATATTTAAATACTCATTATATAAAAGAAGTAACGGCTAATTTTGATATAACGATTGAAAAAATTCCGGCAGGAGGAACACAAACTTCAATCATGAATCAAACAGTATATCCTTTACTATCCAGAGATGTTTATAATCACGATGTTACTTATAAAGTGTATTACTTATCTTTAAATAAAGGTAGTGGAGATTCTCCAACAAATACGGACAAAGTTTTTGCTTCCTATACAGGAAGTTTGCTAGACGGAACTGTATTTGATTCTTCTTATGGTGTAGGAAGAAGTTTTGAATTGTATTTGTATGCAGCACAATCTGTAATTGATGGATGGGGCGAAATTTTTCCTCAGTTTAAAACAGGTACGCCTAGCGCTCCGGGTCCTGATGGTACAATAACGTATACAGATTTTGGTGCGGGAGTAATGTTTTTACCTTCCGGATTAGGATATTATGGTTCAGGACAAGATGCTATTCCGGCTTATTCGCCTTTAGTGTTTAGTTTTAAATTGTTAAGCCTTCAAAGGTTAGATCATGATTTTGATGGTGTTTTTGATTATCAGGAAGATTTAAATGGAGATGGGTATATTTATGATTTTAGAGATACTGCAAGATATCCAACTCCGCCGGCAACAATGGTGGCAGATGATACAGACAAAGATGGTGTTCCGGATTGTGTAGATACTGATGATGATGGAGATGGTTATTCTACTTACTACGAAATTACAAAACCAACAAACCATATTGGCTGGGTAGATGGAGTATTTAATGGTTCAAGTACGTATTATCCTTTTGATCCTGTTGTAGACAATCCAAGTACGCCAAATACAGACGAAACGGAGCCAAGAGGAATTCCTAGAAGACCAACTGGTCCTCTTAAAACTGAAGGGCAGCCAGAATCAATTGAAAATCCTAAAAGTTTTTTACCAGCAGATTATACAGCTGCAGGAAGATTAAGAATTCATTTGGATAAATCGTATCCTTATCAAAAGAAATAATAAAATATAAGACATAAAAAAACCTCGAAATCACTTTCGAGGTTTTTTATTTTTATAAAGTAAGAAAACTAAAAATTTATTTTCTTTTAATAACTCTTTCTACAGCTTCAACAATTGCTTGATTGTTTAATTTGTATTTTTCCATTAATTGCTCTGGAGTTCCAGATTCACCAAAACTATCTTGTACTGCTACAAATTCTTGCGGAGTTGGATTGTTTAAAGCTAATACTCCAGAAACGCTTTCTCCTAAACCTCCAAGGTAGTTGTGCTCTTCAGCAGTAACCACGCATCTTGTTTTAGCAATCGATTTAAGGATAGCTTCTTCGTCAAGTGGTTTAATAGTATGAATGTTGATTACTTCAGCAGAAATTCCTTTTGCTTCAAGAGCTTCAGCAGCAATAAGAGCTTCCCAAACTAAGTGCCCTGTTGCAATAATAGTAACATCAGTTCCTTCGTTTAATAAAATTGCTTTTCCAATTACGAATGGTTCGTCAGCAGGAGTGAAGTTAGGCACAACCGGACGACCGAAACGTAAATAAGCAGGACCATGATGATCTGCTAATGCTAATGTTGCAGCTTTAGTTTGATTGTAATCGCAAGTATTGATTACTGTCATTCCTGGTAACATTTTCATTAATCCGATATCTTCTAAGATTTGGTGAGTTGCACCATCTTCTCCTAATGTTAAACCAGCGTGAGAAGCACAGATTTTTACGTTTTTATCTGAATAAGCAACAGATTGACGGATTTGGTCGTAAACTCTTCCTGTTGAAAAGTTAGCGAAAGTTCCAGTAAATGGAATTTTTCCTCCAATTGTTAAACCTGCAGCGATACCAATCATGTTTGCTTCTGCAATACCAATTTGGAAAAAACGCTCCGGGTGATTTTTCTTGAAATCGTCAAATTTTAATGATCCAATTAAATCTGCACAAAGTGCTACTACATTTTCATTTTTTTGACCTAGTTCAGTCATTCCCGCTCCAAAACCAGAACGAGTATCTTTACTTCCTGTATTTTCGTATTTTTTCATTTTATATTTTGCTGTACGCAATAGGCTGTAGGCAATAGGCATAAAGCATACTGCTTAAAGCTTAAAGCTGGTTTTTAATAGTCTGCTAAAGTTGAAATGTTTTGACCTAAAGCACCTGCTAACTGGTCGTTGTTTGGTGCTTTACCATGCCATGCATGCGTATGCATCATAAAATCAACACCATTACCCATTTCAGTATGTAGTAAAATGCAAACTGGTTTACCTTTTCCTGTTCTTGATTTTGCATCATTTAAACCTGCAAGAATTGCATCAATGTCGTTTCCTTTTTCGATATCGAGAACATCCCAGCCAAAAGCTTCAAATTTAGCACGGATACTTCCCATTGGTAAAACTTCGTCAGTTGTACCATCAATTTGTTTTCCGTTAAGGTCAATTGTCGAAATTATGTTGTCTACTTTTTTAGCAGAAGCATACATGATAGCTTCCCAGTTTTGACCTTCTTGTAATTCTCCGTCTCCGTGTAAAGAATAAATTAAATGATTGTCTCCATTTAATTTTTTAGCTTGAGCTGCTCCAAGAGCTACAGATAAACCTTGTCCTAACGAACCAGAAGCTATACGAACTCCAGGTAACCCTTCGTGAGTTGTAGGGTGTCCTTGTAAACGTGAGTTTAATAATCTGAAAGTTGCAAGTTCTGAAACAGGGAAATAACCGCTACGTGCTAATACGCTATAAAAAACTGGAGAAATATGCCCATTAGAAAGGAAGAAAAGATCTTCTCCAATTCCGTTCATATCAAAACCTTCTTTGCGGTCCATAATATTTTGGTATAGTGTAACCAAAAATTCAGTACAACCTAGTGATCCACCTGGGTGGCCAGAGTTTACAGCATGTACCATTCTAAGAATATCTCTTCTTACTTGGATCGTTAAATCGCTTAATTGTTGTGTGTTAGGCTTCATTTTATATGTAAAAGTTAAACTGTTGCAAAAGTAATCGTTATTTTGCGGGGAGACAAATGATTTTCTGCTTTAGTTTATCACAATTGTTAAATTCTGTTTCTTTTTTTATTAATCTTAAAAAAAAAGCCAATTTGGTTTAGAATTTTTAAATTCCACATTTTAGATGTTATGATTTCCAGTAATTTGCTAAACAAAAAAAAGCCCCTTAAGGAGCTTTTGGAATAATCGAACGATATAAAGCTAATTATTATCGCCCTCGCTGTAGAAATTATTTTCTTCATCTTCTGAACCTATTTCTTCCTGATCATCATCAAGTTCAGAACCCGGAATATCAAGATCATTTCCGAGTTTATCACTATTTTGTTTCCATTCATGATTGTCCTGATTAATGATTCTTTCGCCAGAAATGCCTTCCGGGTCAATATCTTCTAATTTATCTTCCTGATTGTAAATATCTTCATTTGCCGGATAATCCAGGTTTTCCAGATTTCTTTCAATTTGTTCATCCCTGATTTGATCTAATTTTTCTTCTGAGTTTATCATGATTTCTTTATTTTAATATTTTTTTATAAAGTTATGAAATCAATGATTTTTGCTTCTTATACTTTTAATAACAGGATATTGTAATATTCACATTAAAATAGAAAATTATCTCATTATCTAAATTGACAAATCATCTAATTGTCCAATCTCTTTCCAGGTAATTAATTGAATTCCGTTTTCTTTTAATTTCGTTTTGCATTCAGCGCTTGTAAAATAATCAAAATCAATTTGACGCCATTCTGAACCAAAATTGGGATGATTTACAGTAATGCCCTGCATTTCAAAATCATCAAAAGCAGGATGAAGCAGGAAAACATTAAATCCTGAAGTAATACTGTCTAAAGCTTTTTCGTAAGATTTTTTAAGTTCTCCTTTTTCGAAATCATTATAATATCCAATTAAAAGATTGTCTGCTAAAAGAGTATTCTCAAAATCATATTTTTCATCAGATAAACTAATGGATTCTACAAAATCTTTATGGATGAAAACAGGTAAATTGTATGTTTTTCCGAGTTCTTTATAAATCTCTAAAATTTCTGGAGTTACGCCAACACTGCACATATGCGAGTCAAGATGTGTAGGCTGAATACCAAATTGCAAAGCTTTTTCAATTTGGGCGATTAGTTCTTTTTTGATTTCAGAAGGTTTTGCATTTTCTTTAAAATCCTTTCTTATTTTATAAAAATAACCGTTTTGATCGACTAAACCCGGAACTTCAGAAACTGGAAGAACAGGTCCGAATTTATAATTTTCCCATTCGCAAGTTAATGTCAAATGTATTCCGCAATCATAATTTGGATTGTTTTTCGCAAATACTGCCATTTCATAAAACCACGGGCAAGGTACCATTATACTATATGAGTTTACAGATCCGTTTTGAAGTGCTTTAATCGTTGCCTGATTTTCTGAATGTGATAATCCGGCATCATCCGCATGAATGATTAATAGTTTTGTGTTTTCAGGATATCCAAGTTTTTGAGCTAGATTCATTTTATTTTGTTTGAGTTAATGGCACGCGGATTTTTGCGGTTTTAAACGGATTTTATTTTTTATCTCCATTGTGAAAGGCTTCGACTTCGCTCAGCCTGTCAATTCGACTTCGCTCACTTTGACAGCATTGTACACGATTTTTAGTTGATTTTATTCAAATTTAAAAATTTTTGTAGTTTAGGTTTTATATTGTTTTTTAATTAACTCAATTTTATAATGGACAAATTATCTAATTAATTAAATTTCCCTGAAATTAACTTATCTTTGCCGACTGAAAAAAGAAACACATGAAGTTTGATTTATTACAAAAAGATCCGCAGTCTAAAGCAAGAGCGGGAAGTATAACTACTGATCACGGCGTAATCGAAACGCCTATTTTTATGCCTGTTGGAACAGTGGCTTCGGTAAAAGGAGTGCATCAGCGTGAATTAAAAGACGATATTAATCCAGATATTATTCTGGGAAATACGTACCATTTATATTTACGTCCGCAGACAGAAATTCTTGAAAAAGCAGGAGGATTGCATAAATTCATGAATTGGGATCGTAATATTTTGACAGATTCGGGTGGATATCAGGTTTATTCTCTTTCTTCAAACAGAAAAATTAAAGAAGAAGGAGTGAAGTTTAAATCGCATATTGACGGTTCTTACCACTTTTTTACTCCAGAAAATGTAATGGAAATTCAGCGTACTATTGGAGCTGATATTATTATGGCTTTTGATGAATGTACGCCTTATCCTTGTGATTACAGATATGCACAAAGATCAATGCACATGACACACCGCTGGCTGGACCGCTGCATTAATCATTTAGAAAAAGTACCTTACAAATACGGTTACGAGCAGACTTTTTTCCCAATTGTTCAGGGAAGTACTTATAAAGATTTGCGTCGTCAGTCAGCTGAATATATTGCAAATTCTGGTCAACAAGGAAATGCAATTGGAGGATTATCAGTAGGAGAACCTGCAGAAGAAATGTATGCAATGACTGAAGTAGTCTGCGAAATTCTTCCTGAAGATAAACCTCGTTATTTAATGGGAGTAGGAACTCCTATTAATATATTAGAAAATATTGCATTAGGAATTGATATGTTTGACTGTGTTATGCCAACACGTAATGCGAGAAACGGTATGTTGTTTACAGCAAACGGAACAATCAATATTAAAAACAAAAAGTGGGAAGCTGATTTTTCTCCCATTGATGAAATGGGACATACTTTTGTAGATACAGAATACACAAAAGCATATTTACGCCACTTATTTGCCGCTAACGAATATTTAGGAAAACAAATTGCGACAATTCATAATCTTGGTTTCTATATGTGGTTGGTTCGTGAAGCTAGAAAACATATCTTAGCAGGCGATTTTAGACCATGGAAAGAAATGATGGTTAAAAATATGAGTCAAAGACTTTAAAAAAAGAGTTTCAAGTTTCAGGTTTCATGTTTCACGTTCTGTAGAGAACTTAAAACATGAAACCTGAAACAAAAAAAAACAAAAAACATATGCTGTCAATAATAGATAAATACATCTTAAAAAGATATCTCGGAACTTTCTCTGTGATGCTGCTTTTGTTTGCGCCGATTGGAATTGTAATTGACGTTTCTGAAAAAGTAAATAAGATGCTCGAAAACAAGATTCCATTTATGGATATCGCGTTCTATTATTACAATTTTACGATCTATTTTATAAACTCTTTATTTCCGATATTTCTGTTTTTATCGGTAATCTGGTTTACCTCTAAACTGGCAAATAATACAGAGATTATTGCAATTTTAAGTTCAGGAATTTCATTTACGCGTTTTTTACGTCCTTATATTATAGGTGCAACAATTGTTTCGATTTTTGTTTTGCTGATGGGATTTTTTATTGTTCCGGCTGCAAGTGAAGGTTATAATAATTTTAGGTATACTTATTTGAAAGGAAATGGAAAGGAACTCATGCGGGGTGAAAACACCAATGTTTACAGACAGATCAATGATCATGATTTTATCTTTGTAAACAGTTTTAATGAAGAATCTAAAACAGCATTTAATTTTACGTTAGAGCATTTTGAAAAAGATAAACTAACGTATAAAATTACTGCAAGTCGCATCAAATGGGACCCGAAATTAAAGACCTATATTTTGTATGATTATACAAAAAGGACTCTTGCTGATTTAAACGATGTAATTGAAAGAGAACCTGAAAAAAAGATAAAGTTTAAGTTTGAACTTGCAGATTTAACGCCTGTTGTTTATATAGCAGAAACATTGACCTTAGGCAAATTGATTGATTTTATTGAAAAAGAAAGAAAAAGAGGTTCAGGAAACATCAATACCTATTTAGTAGTTCTTTATAAAAAATACAGTATTCCGGTTTCTGCGTTTATCCTGACTATTATTGCAGTATCCGTTTCTGCAATGAAACGCCGCGGCGGTATGGGAATGAATTTAGCAATTGGAATCGCGATTGCGTTTTCATTTGTATTCTTTGATAAAATATTTGGTACTCTTGCCGAAAAATCTACTTTTTCACCTTTATTAGCTGTTTGGTTCCCAAATATTGTTTTTGGAATTCTGGCAGTTTACTTATTACGTAATGCGAAACGATAATTTAAAAAGTTACTTAAACCTTCATTTAATTGTTTTTATTTGGGGATTTACCGCTATTCTTGGAGCTTTAATAACAATTGATGCCGAAAATTTAGTGTGGTTTAGAATGTTGATTGCCGGAGTTTTTCTTGGCGGATTTATCATTTATAAAAAGCAGTCTTTTAAAATATCAGCACAATCTTTTGCTAAATTAATTTTCGTTGGATTATTAATTGCACTCCATTGGATTTTCTTTTTTAAAGCCATTCACGTATCAAATGTTTCCATAACATTGTCGATTTTTTCGCTTGGCGCTTTTTTTGCGTCTTTATTAGAACCGCTTTTTTACGGAAGAAAGATTTTATGGTACGAAGTTTTCTTCGGATTAATCATTATTGCCGGATTAGGATTGATATTACAGGTTGAAATTAAATATCTTACAGGAGTTTATTATGCCTTAATATCGATAATTCTTGGAGTTTTATTTACGCTGATGAATGGGAAATTAA
Organism: Flavobacterium sp. NLM; assembly: GCF_002210235.1. Taxonomy (NCBI): domain Bacteria; kingdom Pseudomonadati; phylum Bacteroidota; class Flavobacteriia; order Flavobacteriales; family Flavobacteriaceae; genus Flavobacterium; species Flavobacterium sp. NLM. The sequence goes on along the minus strand of NZ_LIAC01000017.1, from coordinate 15,078 downwards.
TCTCAGATCACGAACCTTCAGTTATTACATTTTATGAATTTGGTGCAGGCGTTTTCTTTATCTCCATTTATTTTTTAGTGATAGGAAAATTCAATGCAGACTTTTTTGTAATGTCATTAAATAACTGGATTTTGTTGTTGATTTTGGCTTCTGTTTGTACAGCTTATGCCTTTACAGCTTCGGTAAAAGTAATGCAACGTTTAACTCCTTATACGGTAATGTTAACTACTAATTTAGAGCCGGTTTACGGTATTCTTTTGGCCTATTTTATCCTCGGCGGAAAAGAAAAAATGAGTACCGAATTTTACATAGGAGCTGTAATAATTGTTATTACAGTTATTTTAAATGGTGTTTTTAAACATTATAAGAATAAAGAAAAAGTGTAGTATTTGCCTTATTTTTAAATTACATTTTTACATTTTAAACACGAAATAATCACACGAATAGTATAATATTTTTATATTTGCGGTTCGATTTAAAAACAAAATTCAAAAATCCATGGAATATTTAGATTTTGAGCTTCCAATAAAAGAACTTGAAGAACAGTTAGAAAAGTGTGTTATAATTGGAAAAGAATCTGACGTTGATGTTACGCCAACTTGTAAAGAAATCAACAAGAAATTAGTAGAGACTAAAAAAGAAATATACAAAAACCTTACGGCTTGGCAGCGTGTACAATTGTCAAGACACCCAAATAGACCTTATACTTTAGACTATATCAGAGCAATCTGTGGAGATACTTTCTTAGAACTTCATGGAGACAGAGGTTTTAAAGATGATAAAGCAATGGTTGGCGGTCTTGGTAAAGTAAACGGACAATCGTTTATGATTATTGGTCAGCAAAAAGGTTTTAATACAAAAACACGTCAATACCGTAATTTTGGTATGGCAAATCCAGAAGGATACCGTAAAGCTTTGCGTTTAATGAAAATGGCAGAGAAATTCGGAATCCCGGTTTTAACTTTAGTAGACACTCCGGGTGCATATCCAGGGCTTGAAGCTGAAGAAAGAGGACAAGGAGAAGCTATTGCAAGAAATATTTTCGAAATGGTTCGTCTGCAAGTGCCAATCATTACTATTATTGTAGGTGAAGGAGCTTCTGGAGGAGCATTGGGAATAGGTGTTGGAGATAAAGTTTATATGTTAGAGAATACTTGGTATTCTGTAATTTCCCCAGAATCATGTTCTTCAATTTTATGGAAAAGCTGGGAGTACAAAGAACGTGCTGCAGATGCTTTAAAATTGACTTCTTCTGACATGAAAAAACAAAAATTAGTTGATGATGTAATTCCTGAACCACTAGGCGGAGCGCACTACGACCGCGAAACTACTTTTAAAACAGTGGCAGAATACATTACCAAAGGATATAACGAATTGAAAGACTTATCAACAGCCGAGCTAATTGCCCAAAGAATGGACAAATACAGCAACATGGGCGAGTATAAAGAATAAATTCATATAATATGATGAAAAATCCGAAGCCCTGCGGTTTCGGATTTTTTTTTGGTTATCAACAAAACCAAAATATTTATAAACATTTAATAGTTATAACTAGATAACAATTTTTTTTTAAATTTTGTTACTTTCGCTATATGGAAAATTTCAAGAATGTAAATCCTGTAAAGGTAGATAAAACCACTATTATTAATCTGGAGAAAGGAAAATTGCCGCCGCAAGCACTTGATCTGGAGGAAGCTGTGTTGGGAGCAATGATGATTGATAAAAAGGGGGTTGACGATGTAATTGATATTTTGCAGCCCGATGCTTTTTACAAAGATGCACACCGACATATTTTTGAAGCGATTTTACAGCTTTTTACCGAAACTCAGCCAATCGATATCTTAACAGTTTCAACTCAGTTAAAGAAAAACGGAAAATTAGATTTAGCAGGCGGAGATTTTTATTTGATTCAGCTTACTCAAAAAATTGCTTCTTCGGCGCATATCGAATTTCACTCGCGTATCATTCTTCAAAAATTTATTCAAAGAAGTTTGATTAGAATTTCTTCAGAAATTATTGAAGAATCGTATGATGAAAGTGCAGACGTTTTTGATTTATTGGATAAAGCGGAATCTAAATTATACGAAGTAACACAGGGAAATATTAAACGTAGTTCTGAAACTGCACAAAGTTTAGTTTTACAAGCTAAAAAGAAAATTGAAGAAATTTCTAAAAAAGAAGGATTAAGTGGTGTAGAAACTGGTTTTCATAACTTGGATAAATTAACATCCGGATGGCAGCCAAGTGATTTAATTATTATCGCGGCCAGACCAGCGATGGGAAAAACGGCATTTGTACTTTCTATGGCTAGAAATATTGCTATTCAATATGGGCATGCAGTAGCTTTATTCTCTCTGGAGATGGCATCTGTTCAGTTAATTACGAGGCTTATTTCTTCTGAAACAGGATTGTCATCAGAAAAATTACGTACAGGTAAATTAGAGGCTCATGAATGGACAATGTTGAGTACTAAAGTGAAAGATTTAGAGAAAGCACCTTTATTTATTGATGATACACCCTCACTTTCTATTTTCGATTTAAGAGCAAAATGTCGTCGTTTAGCATCGCAGCACGGTATTAAAATTATCATTATAGATTATTTGCAGTTGATGACTGCAGGAGGAAATAATAAAGGAGGAGGAAATCGTGAGCAGGAAATTTCGACAATTTCCCGAAACTTAAAAGCTTTGGCAAAAGAACTTAACGTTCCGGTTATTGCACTTTCTCAGCTGTCGCGTGCTGTAGAAACACGTGGTTCTAGTAAACGTCCGTTACTATCAGATCTTCGTGAATCTGGAGCAATTGAGCAGGATGCCGATATCGTTTCGTTTTTATACCGACCAGAATATTACAAAATTGAGGAATGGGATGATGAAGAAGCTTCGCCAACAGCTGGTCAAGCCGAAATTATGATAGCCAAGCACCGTAATGGTGGTATTGAAAACATCCGTTTGAAATTTTTAGGACACTTAGGAAAATTTGATAATCTTGATGAATTTTCGGGAAGTTATGATGATTTACCATCAAAAATGAATCATGATGATAATCCGTTTATAACTAATAATCTTCCTTCGGCAAATGAAGCCTTTGGAAGCAATTTAAATGATGACGATGACGACAGTGATGTTCCATTTTAATTTAAATAAAATTCTAAATAAAAAAATCTTTATGAGCAGCCAGCTTGTAAAGATTTTTTTTTATTCAGCGATTAAACACGTCCATATATAATTTCACAAAATAATATTTCTACATAAAAATTAATTCGGTAGATTAGCAAAACCATAAACAATTCTAAAACTATTAACTAATTAAAATTCAAAAACTATGAGCGAAAAAAACTTTCCGGGGCCAATCCAAATCCCGTTGGCTACTGCAGAAGTGTGGGAAAAAAGATACGAGGATGATACCACGATCGAAACCCGAGAAAACAAAGTAAAATCTTTTTTAATTCCACGAGAAAGCTTAGAAAATGTACTTGCACTAAATACAGATGCTGTTCGTGCATATATTGGTATCAATGATCAACAAGAAAAAACCTTACTTTTTGTTGGTGCACAATATGATAAAGAAACGGGTAAATATGTAGATGTTTACGGGCATTCATCATCTCAGCAAAATAGAGCAGAATCTGCTGATGATATTGTGTTCGATGGCACACGTCCTAGTCCTCCATATTAATATTCAGCATATAAAAAATGAATGAAGAATTATTAATATACTCGACGTATACCGTTTTATTAATAAACCTAATAGTCTATTCATATAGCTTTTTCCGAAAGGGAAAAGCTAATGTTTTTTTTGTCTCTTATTTAGCTTTTTGCTTTACTATGCAATTTAGTATGGAACTATGCTATCACCTTGGAATGACTAATTTAATTTTTGTCAATATGTTCTTTATTGGACAAATGATATTACTTGGAATTTTTTATAATTCACTAACTCAGATAAAGAGCCAAAAAATATTTATAAAAATTAGCCTTACCATAGCATTGTTAGTTTTAGCGATACAATTTTGGATAGATTCAAGTGAGTTTTTTAAGTTTAATTTATTTGAAATTACTTTGACTAATCTGCTTATTGTAATTTATGCCTTGTTTCATTTTTATAATATGCTGACAGAAAATAAAAGTTATTATTATACTACCGTAGGTCTTGTCTTTTACTTACTAGCAAGCACAGTGTTGTATTTAATTGGAAATTTTTCTTTAGGACTTAGCAGCGAACTTAAATATCTGACCTGGATATTAAATGCTTTTTTAATTTTAATCTATCAGTTTTTCATTTTATACGATTGGATAAAAAGTTTTTACAAAAGTTCGGTTAACTTAAAATCTTAATGTTTAATATAGAATTTTGATATGAATACCCATTCAATCCCTGAAAAAGAACTTGTTGCCATTATATTGTATATCTCTCTTTTCTTTATAATTGTAGCAGTTGTATTGATAATATTTTTCTATTTCTCCAGAAAAAAAATAATTCAAAAAGAACTCGAGAAAAAAGATCTTGTATTACAGTATCAAAAAGAACAGCTTCACGCCATTATAGTGACACAAGAGGAAGAACGTAAACGTATTGCACAAGATTTGCACGATGATATAAGTTCAAAACTTAATATTGTTTCTTTAAATACTCATCTGCTTTCTGCGCCTAATTTAACAGAAGCAGAAACCATCGAGATTACAGATAACATTATTAATCTAACTGCAAAAGCCTTAGAAAATTCCAGAAAAATAGCGCATAATTTATTACCGCCGGTTTTTGAGAAATTCGGATTAAATGCCGGTGTTGAAGAATTATGTGAAGAATTTGAAAGCAGTAAATCAGTTAAAACCTATTATAAAAATGAAATAGATTTTGATGATAATATCGATCGTCATTTGCACATTTTTAGAATTTTGCAGGAATTAATGAATAATTCGCTCCGTCATGGAAAAGCAACAGAAATTTGGATTGCGTTTAAAGATAATAACGGAATAAATACTTGTTATTATGAAGATAACGGAATTGGTTTTGACAGCAAAAACAGCGAAAATCAAAAAGGACTTGGAATGAAAAATATTGACAGCCGGGTTTCCTTTTTAAACGGAACTATAAAAATAGATTCAGAAATAAATAAAGGTATTGCTGTAATTTTTACCTTTTAATATAAATTTTAGTAAATAATTATGCTTTAGGATCAATAAAACAAGGTTCTGTAGTTATTATTAATTCATATTTTGTAATTTCGGGAAACCAAATGACCAAAAACAAACAAAATGAATGCCGTAATTAAAATCGCCTTAGTCGATGACGAAGTATTGTTTCGGAAAGGAATAGCTTTTTTATTGCAAAGAGAAGACAATATTGAAATTATTTTTGAAGCTTCAAACGGTGAAGAGCTGGTTAACAAATTACAAAATAATGATGTCAAGCCAGATATCATTATCATGGATTTGAAAATGCCGGTTTTAAATGGCGTCGAAGCAACAAAAATTATTCGAAAATCTTTTCCCGATATTAAAATTATAGCACTGACCAGCTATGATTCAAAATCATTTATTGCAAATATGATTCAGGTTGGGGCAGTGGCATATCTCATTAAAAACACAACTCCAAAAGATCTAATCAAAACGATTAATGAAGTTAACAGAAAAGGATTTTTTTACAACGAAAATGTATTAAAAACTATTCAGGAAACTATTGTATCTTCTAAAAACTCGAAAGGGAATCTTGAAACAAGTTTTCTTTCTCCACGTGAAATTGAAATTTTACAGCTTATCTGTCAGCAAAAAACAACTACAGAGATAGCAGAACATCTTTTTTTAAGTCCGCGAACTGTAGAAGGACATCGTAATAATTTATTGCTAAAAACAGAATCACGAAATATTGCCGGTTTAGTTGTTTATGCTATTCAAAATGAAATTGCTGTTTTGACATTATAATTTTAACTTGTTAAAAATTGAATGGATAAAACATAATAAACGATTATTGTAAAAACGAGTACACAAATACCTATTTTTTGCATTATGCTAAATTCTTTTGGTTGATTATTTTGGTTGTAATTCATTTGGTTTGATTTTAATCGATTAATTTGGTCGATTTTAGATTCCAAATTTAGGCAGAAAAAGTTGTCATAGTTTACGTATTTTTACCTGTTTTTTACAAAATTTCAATCTTTCAACTTTTTTGTATTCTTGTTAATTAACAGTTTTATATTATTATAAAACCAGTCTTCTATTGTGATTTTATAAGCTTCCTTTATATCTTTACTTAAAATATTTTTTGATGAAAAAAAGTTTAGTTTATATTTTCATTTTATTGCTTTGCCTTAATGCAAAAGCTTCGTTTATTTTACTTCCGATGGATGAAACAACGCAGCAAAACCACTTAAAAGCTTACGGTATTACCTATTGGTGTTTGAGCAGAGATTACAAAGCCAGTTGGTTACTTAATTATCGCGGAGGTTCCTTTTTATTACCGGATGCGGATGAAATTCGTAAAGAATGTAAAATTCGAGGCGTTAGTTTTGAGATACTGTCAGATAGTGAAGAAGCCTCAATTTTAAATGATATTTCAAGTCCATCACAAAATATGGAATCAGTTGTTCTTGAAAAAGCGCCAAAAATTGCCGTTTATACTCCAAAAGGAAAACAACCTTGGGACGACGCTGTAACATTAGTATTAACTTATGCAGAAATTCCATTTACCCCAATATATGATGAAGAAGTTTTAAGTGATCAATTATTACTGTATGATTGGCTGCATTTACATCATGAAGACTTTACCGGACAATATGGAAAGTTTTATGCTGCTTATAAAAATACACCTTGGTATATCGAGCAGAAAAAGGATGCAGAAGCTTTAGCAACTAAATTGGGTTACTCTAAAGTATCTCAGGAAAAAGGCGCAGTAGCAAAAAAAATAAGAGATTTTGTTATCGGCGGCGGATTTATGTTTGCTATGTGTTCAGCAACTGATAGTTTTGATATTGCGCTTGCAGCAGATGGTGTTGATATTTGCGAAACCATGTTTGATGGAGACCCAAGTGAATCTAATTATCAATCAAAACTAAATTATGCAAACTCTTTTGCATTCAAAGACTTTATTTTAGAGCGAAGACCAGAAGTTTATGAGTTTTCGGATATTGATATGACTGGTAAAAGAAGAGTCCCAATGGAAAAAGATTACTTCACCTTAATGGAATTTTCTGCAAAATGGGACCCAATTCCAAGTATGTTATGTCAAAATCATACCCAATTAGTAAAAGGATTTATGGGACAAACGACTTCTTTTAATGAAACATTAGTAAAATCAAATGTATTAGTGATGGGAACCTGCGAACTAAATGGTGAAGCAAGATACATTCACGGAGAAAAAGGAAAAGGAATGTTTACCTTTTTTGGAGGGCACGATCCCGAAGATTTTCAGCATCAGGTTGGAGATCCGCCAACTGTTTTAGATTTACATCCTAATTCTCCAGGATATCGTTTGATCTTAAATAACGTTTTATTCCCAGCAGCAAAAAAGAAAAAGCTCAAAACATAATTTAATTCAGCGAAAATTCAAGCCAAATAGGAATATGATCGGATATTTTTCGGGCATCCTGAAGCGTATTGAATTTTTTATAGAATAAAATAACTCCTGAATCGATATGATTTAATCTATTTGGATTGTAAAAAGTATTATCAAATTCAGAAGCAAGACAAACATCTCCATTACATTTTTGCTTTAAAGTAGTTTTTTGCTTCTGCAGCATCGAAGTATATCCCATTTTCTTTAACGGATTAAAAACAGTATGGGACTCCGGACAATTAAAATCTCCTGTAAATACTAAATTGAGATTGGGATATTGCTGAGGCAGAAATTTAAAATATTTAATTTCAGTTTCCGGCTGTTTGCTTTTTGTGATTGCATGAAAATTGACCAGAGTAAATGTTTTTTTATTTACTTCAAAAGTTGCAAAATAAGGCTCACGATCAATTTCTAGATTATACTTTTTTTCAAGCCATGGCTCTCCTTTTAATTTTGCTCTATTTGTTTTCCAAAGAAAAGCATAGCGTTCTTTTTTATAGCTGGTTCCACTTGTAGGATCACTAATAGTATAATCCCATTTTGCCCCTTTTTCATTTAGCAGTGCAGCAAGTTTTGCAACAGTCTGCGAACCGCCATATCCGGCAACAACTTCCTGAATGGCAACAATGTCATAATCGCGTACCGTATTAGCTATAAAATTTAAAGTAGATTGTGATTTAGATTTTCCAAAGTTTTCCAAATTCCAGGAAATAATTTTAGTCTGTGCTAAAGAATGGAAAGAAATGAATAATAAGAGAACGTAATTTATAAGAATTTTCATAAGGCTTTAAAAAATCAAATATAAGCATTTCGATATTTTTAAATCAAAATACTTAAAGCTTTTTATATCTATTTTGTAAAGCTTTTCCAATAATTATTATTTGCAAAACAAGAAGTGCAGGTATAAAAATAATCTTCCAGTCTATTTCAAGCCAGCCCGTTTTTTCAGAAACATAAGCAAAACATATAGACAAGAAAAGACAAAGCAGTAATGTTTTTATGATAATTTTGTTACTGGCTGTGTTGATCTTCGATATCAGATTAAATTTATATTTAAGTTTCATAAAGTTTAATAGAATTAAATTAAGCCGAAATCTTTGGCTATAGCAATTAAGTGCACATTGTTATTAGCTTTAAAATATATTTTTAATTTATTAATTCGTTTCTCAATGCTGCTGGTTCCGTTTGGAGTTATCGATTTTGCCTTAAATTCATTTGAAATGTTTCCTAAAATATAGCCTCTTGCCATTAAGGTTAAAATAGAAATGTCATAAGATTCAATTTCAATTAAAGATTTATCATTAAAACTAAAGCTCAAATCTGAAGAAAGTATTTTCTCTTCATTTTTATAAGCCTTTTGCATAGCAATTTTTAACTCCTCAATACTGTTTCTTCCTTTAGAAACATAAGCCGTGATCTTTGATTCATTAAAAAGCTTTTTTATTCTATATGATTTATCTTCCGATGAAAATACAATTTTCTTTAATTGTGGATGTATTTTATTCACGGAGTTAATAAGCTCTTCACCGTTCAAAATGTTGGTGTTTCGATGATCCATTTTAAAAGATAAATCGGTAATTAGTAAATCATATGGCTCATTATCAAGAAGACTTTTTCTGATTTTTAATAAACCATCATCATAATATTTTACATGATGAATTACCGGAATTTCTAATTCTTCAAGAACTTTTATAATTGTTGCACTAATACTGTCTATGTCCTCTGCAATTAAAACCTTTTTGAACATACAAATTTTATTTTATAGTAGATTGAAACCTATTCTTTTTTCAAAATTAATTCTCTTAGTTATAGCCTTCGTACGGATTTCCGTATTTCCCCGTACTTATAAATAACTAATGAAAAATCCGATGAAGATTTATACTTGTTATATTTTTGAGTTGTGAGTTTTTTAAATTAGAATATTTATAATACTCCTTCTGGCACGCAAAAAAGACAAAAGAAACTGCCATAGAATATGAATTTATTGTAGTATATTTTGAAATCATAAACCAAAAATAGAAAACCTAAATTCCTATGAAAGAGTATAAATACCTGTTTTTGTAAAATGATTGAATTTCTATTTATCTAAGGCTCATTTACAGGTAAATACAAAGAAACCCTCTGAAAGGAGGGTTTAGAATTTTAAAAATGTTGTAAAAATTATCCTTATAAAGGAATTATACAGCTCTTAATCCTGTAGTAATTGCCAATCTGTTCCAAGAGTTAATAGTAATAATTGCAAGGATAATTTCTGCTAAATATTTTTCATCAAATAAGTTTGCAGCATTTTGATAAACTTCGTCAGTAACATGATTGTTAATTAAAGTTACCTGTTCTGTTAAAGCTAAAATAGCTTTTTCTTCTTCAGTATAAACATCAGCTTCACGCCATGCACTCGTTAAGTATATTCTCTGTTCAGAAATACCATGTTTTCTTGCATCAGCAGTGTGCATGTTGATACAATAAGCACAACCATTAATTTGAGAAGCGCGTATTTTAATTAATTCTTTATGAACTGGAGTTAATGAAGTAGTAGAGATATATTTTTCTAAGTTAATTAAAGCTTGATAAGCTTGTGGGGCAGCTTCTGGGATAAGAATTCTTGATTTCATTTTTATGTGTTTTAAAAGTTCATTACAAAGGTCAGTAATGTATCCTTTTAAAAACTTGAACTACTTCAAGAAATTGAAATCATACTTTTCCAGCCCTGATTTTACTCATAAATTCTGCAGAAAAATCTAAATAGGAGGCAAGCATGTATTGAGGCACACGTTGTACAAATTCTGGATTTTGATTATTAAAGTGATGATACCTTTCTTCGGCAGACATTGTAAATAGAAATTTAATACGCATTTGAGCAGCTCCAAATGATTTTTGAGAAACTATCCTAAAGTATCTTTCCAGTTTCGGAATTTCAATTAATAGAGATTCTAAAGTCCCTTTTTCAATTGCGATTAATTCACAGTTTTCAACCGTTTGAATATAGAAGTGCGATGGAGTAGTGTTGTGAAAGCTCAAATAATCGGTTATCCACCAATTTTCAACTGCAAATTGCAAAGTTTGTTCTGTACCTTTTGAATTGATAATATATTGTCTGGAACAGCCTTTAAGAATAAAATACAAAGTGTTACAAACTTGGCCTTCTTGTAATAGATGTTCTTTCTTTTTTACTTTCGAAATAGTAAGACACGTTTCTAGTGTATCAATTTCTGAAGGCTCTAATGTTATGAATTTTTGTATATGATCAAATAGTGCCGTAAACATTTTACAATTGTTTTATGAGAGGATTAAAGGTAAAGCAGATTATTGTAAAAACAAAAAACCATCCGAATTAACGAATGGTTTCTTTATGATAAGTAAGTAATCTAAATTGAGTTTATAAAACGTTTATTTTACTTTATTAAGTATTGCTTTGAAAGCTTCTGGGTGGTTCATAGCTAAATCTGCAAGAACTTTACGGTTCAATTCGATTCCGTTAGCTTTAACTTTCCCCATGAATTGAGAATAAGACATTCCTTCTAATCTAGCTCCAGCGTTAATACGTTGAATCCATAATGAACGGAAATTTCTTTTATTCTGTTTTCTGTCACGGTAAGCGTAGCTCATCGCTTTCTCTACCGCGTTCTTAGCAACTGTCCAAACGTTTTTACGTCTACCAAAGAAACCTTTGGCTTGCTTCATTATTTTTTTTCTTCTTGCTCTTTTAGCAACTGAATTTACCGATCTTGGCATAATTTTAATGTGTTTTTGTAGCAGGCGTCCTGAATTGAATCAAAGGAACTTGAAAGCCATACTCCAAGGTTATATAAATAATTTTTTAACCTAAAGAATTATTAGATAATTCTTAATTGTTGTTTGATGCTTTTCATATCTGTTGAGTGAACTAGCGCTGAGTGTGTCAAAGCTAATTTACGTTTTTTAGATTTTTTAGTCAAGATGTGACTTTTAAAAGCATGCTTTCTTTTAATCTTTCCAGAACCAGTAACTTTAAAACGTTTCTTAGCGCTAGATTTAGTTTTCATTTTAGGCATTTTTCCTAGTGTTTTAATTTATTCTTACTTACTTATATCTTAGTCTGAAAGTTTAAAAGTCTAAAGTTTAAAAGTCAGTTTTTGACTTTCGGCTTTAAGACTTTCGGCTTTACGACTTATTTCTTTTTCTTAGGAGCAATGAACATAATCATTCTCTTTCCTTCAAGAACCGGCATAGCTTCCACTTTACCATGCTCTTCTAAATCTGTTGCCAAACGTAAAAGTAAAATTTGTCCTTGATCTTTATAGATGATCGAACGTCCTTTAAAGAAAACAAATGCTTTTAATTTAGCTCCTTCTTTTAAGAACTTCTCAGCATTCTTTCTTTTAAATTCATAATCATGCTCATCTGTTTGAGGACCAAAACGAATCTCTTTTACTACAACCTGCGAAGATTTAGCTTTTAATGCCTTATCACGCTTCTTTTGTTCGTAAACAAATTTCTTGTAATCCATGATTTTACAAACCGGCGGCTCAGCATTTGGCGAAATTTCAACCAAGTCTAATTCAAACTGATCTGCTAGACGTAAAGCTTCTGCAAGCTTAAATACACCTGGTTCGATGTTCTCGCCTACTAACCTTACTTCCTGTACACCACGAATATTGTTATTTATTCTGTGTGCATCTTTTTTTTCTACTCGAGGTTGAAAACCTCTGTTACTTTTTATTGCTATGACTTTCTAATTTAAGTTAAACTGTAAATACTTTTAATGTCTTTTTTATTTCTTCGTCTACAATCGAAGCAAATTCTTCGATAGAAACAGTGATATTACCTTTTCCTTCTTGGCCGTGGCGACGAATAGAAATTGTACCGTTTTTCTCCTCTTCCTCACCCACGATAAGCATAAATGGAATTTTTTGCATTTCTGCATCTCTAATTTTCTTACCGATAGTTTCATTTCGGTTGTCAATTAGGGCGCGAATTTCGTGATTTTCTAGCAAATCTAAAACTTTTTTAGCATAATTTTCGTATTTCTCGCTCAAAGACAATATAATAGCCTGCTCAGGCATTAGCCAAAGTGGGAAATTTCCTGCAGTGTGCTCCAGTAAAATTGCTATAAAACGTTCCATAGATCCAAAAGGAGCTCTGTGAATCATAACCGGGCGATGTAATTCATTATCAGCACCTTTGTATGTCAAATCAAAACGCTCAGGAAGGTTATAATCAACCTGAATTGTTCCTAACTGCCATTGTCTTCCCAAAGCATCCTTAACCATAAAGTCAAGCTTAGGTCCGTAAAATGCAGCTTCACCATATTCTACAACAGTATTCAAACCTTTATCAGCTGCAGCATTGATAATTGCATTTTCAGCTTTCTCCCAGTTTTCATCTGTACCAATATATTTCTCTCTATTCTCTTGATCTCTCAATGAAATTTGAGCAGTAAAGTTTTCAAAACCTAACGAACCAAATACATATAATACTAAGTCAATTACTTTTTTGAACTCTTCATCTAATTGTTCCGGAGTACAGAAAATATGTGCATCATCCTGAGTAAAACCTCTAACACGAGTTAAACCATGTAACTCACCAGATTGCTCATATCTATATACAGTACCAAATTCAGCATAACGCTTAGGTAAATCTTTATATGACCAAGGTCTTACATTGTAAATTTCACAGTGGTGAGGACAGTTCATTGGTTTCAATAAAAACTCTTCACCTTCAGCAGGAGTATGTATCGGCTGAAAACTATCAGCACCATATTTAGCATAGTGACCAGAAGTTACGTAAAGTTCTTTTTGTCCAATATGTGGACTCACAACTTGCTCGTAACCTGCTTTCTTTTGAGCTCTCTTTAAAAATTGCTCCAAACGCTCTCTAAGCGCAGCACCTTTTGGTAACCATAAAGGTAAACCTTGGCCCACTTTCTGAGAGAAAGCAAACAATTCAAGTTCCTTTCCTAATTTACGGTGATCACGACGTTTTGCCTCCTCAAGAAGTTCAAGATACTCAGTTAAATCTTTTTGTTTAGGGAAAGAAGTTCCGTAAACACGAGTCAACTGCTTGTTTTTTTCATCACCTCTCCAGTAAGCACCGGCAACGCTCATGATTTTCATAGCTTTGATGATTCCAGTATTCGGAATATGTCCACCACGGCATAAATCAGTAAAAGTAGAGTGATCGCAAAAAGTAATCGTACCGTCTTCAAGATTAGAAATCAATTCAGTCTTGTAAACATTGTCTTTGTACATCTCTAATGCATCAGCCTTACTAACCGGACGCATTTTAAATTCATGTTTACCTCTTGAAATCTCAAGAACACGATCTTCGATCTTTTTAAAATCAGCCTCAGAGATCTTTTGGTCTTCAAAATCCACATCATAGTAAAACCCATTAGCAATTGCCGGCCCAAGAGTTAATTTAATCCCAGGGTACAATTCCTCTAGAGCTTGCGCCATTACGTGCGAAGTCGAATGCCAGAAAGCTTTTTTACCTTCAGCATCATTCCAAGTATATAATATAAGATTACCATCGGTCGTTAATGGAGTCTCGGTTTCAATAGTTGTACCATTAAAAGATGCAGAAATAACATTTCTTGCAAAACCTTCGCTAATGTTTTTAGCGACCTCCATTGGAGTTACGCCTTGAGCGAACTCTCTAATTGACCCATCGGGTAAAGTAATCTTGATCATTGTTTATAATTTTGTGAATGCAAATATAAGTGATTACAAAAATACATACAATATATATATGTAGAAGATTGCTTTATTATGTAAGAAGCTAGGTATGCTAATATAAGAGTAGCTATTATTTCTATAGCCAGACATGATTTTAAAACCTGCGGGGTTTATTTATATACATATACAAGTAGAAAACTCTACTATAATATATATAAGAGTAAAAAGGCTATAAGGTTTGAATGAAACTGTTGTTAGGTTTTGAATGCTGATTGTCCGGCTGAGCGAAGTCGAAGCCTTTAAGTTTGGAATTTGGAATTTAAGAATTGAAGTTTTTTTTGATGGAGCTATTTCCCGCTATCCGTTTCAATCTTTTATTCTGAACCCCAAAATAAAAGGATTTCCACTTCTATCGGGGCTAGGGCATGAGTTTTCAAAAGTAAAACATCCCAAAAATAGAAACTTAGCGCCTTTGCGGCTCTGCGAGATTAATAAAACGGTAGAAAAACCAGACTTTGCGTCTTAGTGCCTTTGCGGCAAAACCAGTCAAAACAACTGTAAAATATAAAAACTCTTCAAAAACGGTATTGGTGAAAGGGTATAAAATAAGGAAAAAGCAAAGGGATGCAGAAAAACCTGATAATATTTTAAAAAAGTTTGAATTGTAAAACTTGTGTTATCAGGAAGTTAAGAAATAAATGTAAAAAAGATGGAAAAAATATAAAAAAAAGGCTTGTAAATGTAAATAAAGGTTCTACTTTTGCACCCGCAACAACGAAAGACGTTCCCTGAAATACTGACAAGCCGCTAATCAAAACGAAAAGAAATTTTCGAAAAAAAGATTAGAAAAAGCTTGTGAGATTTGAAAAAT
>NZ_LIAC01000016.1:0-91925 GCF_002210235.1 Flavobacterium sp. NLM | reverse complement strand
CTGGATCGATGCCACAACAATTAAAGAAGTAAAATAAGGTTTCAAAAATTTCAAATAAAAAATCCCAAATTCCAATGTTATGTTGGAATTTGGGATTTTTACTTTTTTGGAATTTGATTTATCTATGTCGATAAACTTTGGGTAGACGCACTGCTGTGCGTCTCTACGATTTTGATTGTCAAAATATTCTTGGGCAAAAATTTATTTACAAACCTTTTCTCTACAATCTATATCCACCCCAGCATATTGTAGAGACGCACAGCAGTGCGTCTACGTCCAGCATATCGACAAACGTTACGCCAGACAAATTGTTTATTTTTGGAATCTAAAATAAAAATCTTTGTCGACAAACTTTGCGTAGACGCACTGCTGTGCGCCTCTACGGAATAAATTATGCAAAAAAATCAAATAAAAAAATCCCAAATTCCAAGACAATAATTGGAATTTGGGATTTTTACTTTTCTTGGAATTTAAAATTAATTCACTGCATCCACTAATCGTACAAATTCTGCTCTGTATCCTTCGTCATCATTTGCTAAACCAGATTTTGCTAGTTTTCTAATGTCTGAAGTTGACGAATTACTAATAAATTTAGAATCTCGCAATTTCAAACCAAACCAGGCAACAGCGGTTGTAAATTTAAAATCAGAAGAACTATTATCTAATGAAATTTTTCGATTCGGAATTGTGTTTACGATTTCGATACTTTTATCACCATCAGGCTTTTTATAACGGAATTTAATTGTAGCCAGTTCATCACTGTAATTTGACTCATCTGTTTTTACTTTAGTATATTTTAAGTCAGATGGAACATAATCACTTTCAACTCCCGTTGGAATAATTTCATAAAGAGCCGTTACCGTGTGTCCGCTTCCTAATTCTCCGGCATCGACAGCATCATTTTTAAAATCTTCGTCTTTTAATCTTCGGTTTTCATAGCCAATTAATCGGTATGCCTGAACATGTTTTGGATTAAACTCAATCTGTATTTTTACATCTTTTGCAATCGCAAACATCGAACCTTTAAATTCTTTTCCTAAAAAACGGTTTGCTTCCTGAATATTATCGATATAAGCATAATTTCCGTTTCCTTTATCGGCTAGAATTTCCATTTTACTGTCTTTATAATTCCCCATTCCGAAACCTAAAACCGTTAGAAAAACACCTGATTTTCTTTTCTCTTCAATCAGTTTTTCCATATCATCATCTGTCGATGCGCCAACATTAAAATCACCATCGGTTGCAATTACAACTCTGTTGTTTCCTTCTTTAATGAAATTTTCCTGAGCTAATTTGTAGGCTAATTCGATTCCTTCGCCGCCGGCTGTACTTCCGCCTGCGCTTAGTTTATCAAAAGCATCCATAATTTCATCTTTTTCATCACCAGAAGTCGGTGATAAAACAACTCCGGCAGAACCTGCATAAACCACAATCGAAACTTTATCCTGCGGGCGCAGTTCTTTTACCAAAATTTTCATTGATTCTTTTAAAAGAGGCAATTTATTGGCTTCATCCATAGAACCCGAAACATCAATTAAAAAAACAAGGTTTGAAGCAGGCAGATTTGTCATTGGAATATTTTTTCCCTGCAAACCTATTTTCAGTAACAGCGAATTTTTATTCCACGGACTTTCACTTACTTCGGTATTGATAGAAAACGGATTTTGTCCTTCTGGCTGCGGATATTTGTATTTAAAAAAGTTCATCATTTCTTCGATACGAACGGCATCTTTAGGAACAGGCTGGCCTTCGTTTATAAAACGGCGAATATTGGTGTAAGATGCATTATCAACATCTATGGAAAAAGTAGAAAGAGGAGCTTTTTGTGGAGACTCAAAAGGATTTTCTTCGAGTCCGGCGTAACTTTCAGTATTAGAATCTGAAATATTTTCTTCGGGAATTTCATCAGTCGTTGCGACAACAGTCGTGTCCATGTTCATTGTCTCTTCAGCTGCAGCGTCGTATTTTTTACAACTTAGTACAGTAAGTAAAAGGAATGCTAACAAATAAAATGGTTTATTTTTCATTTAAAATAAATTTTAGGAATTAATAATTTGATTTTTTCTTTCAAATAATAACTAGCATTCCGGATGTACTAAGAAAATTATCTGCAATTTCCCGCAATCCAAATTTGATGCCAAGATTCCTAAAAATTAAACATGAAGATATTTCACCATATAAGTGATATAAGGAAATTTAAGTTTGTTTGTAGTTAATTCGTATTTTTATTTATAACAAATATTATAGACACCGTATATCGTAGAGACGCACAGCAGTGCGTCTACGTCCAGTATATCGGCAAACGTTGCGCAAACTTATAAAAATTCTGTGTAGACAAACTTTGCGTAGACGCACTGCTGTGCGCCTCTACAATTTTGATTGTGAAAATATATGTTGGAAAGTTTATTGGAAATTGTAAACCTTCTCAGGCGTAACGCAATAATCTAATTTTATATCAGATTCAAAAACGTCATCGATTTGATTTACGGATTCGAAGAAAGAAAGACCAATTTTTATGGTTTCCGGTTTACAATTGGCTAAAAATTTATCGTAAAAACCTTTTCCGTATCCAATTCTATTTCCAAAAACATCAAAAGCCAAAAGCGGTACAAAAACAACCTCAATATTTTGAGTCGGAACAGGAAGTCCGTTTACGGGTTCGGGAATATTATATTCATTTTTTTTGATTTTGGTATTATCTGTCAATAAAAAATGAATCATTTCCCTGGTTTCAAAATCGCTTTTTGAGATCACGATTTCTTTGTCTTTTCCGGAAAGTAAATGCAGAATAAACTCGGTATCAATTTCTTTTTGCTCTGTAATGGGCAAAAAAACATGATAATACGTTTTATCCCAAATAGGCAATTGAATTAAATTATTGGCAATAGCCAGACTTTTTTCTTCGATATCACTTTCAGAAAGTTGTTTTCGGAGATTTTTATATTCAAGTCGTAATTCTTTTTTACTCGTCGTCATTTACAGGAGAATTTTTAGAAATGTGATAAATCGCATCGCCTTCATAAACAATTGGCGAGTGGTTTGCATTAATAACATATCCGTCGTGCGGAGCTTTTACTTTTTGCTCAAACTTTCCAAACGGATCTGTAATAATAGCCAGGATAGTTCCTTTGGTTACAAATTTACCAACCATATTATAATCATGAAGCAAACCGGAACATTTTGCCCGAAGCCAGACTGAATATTTTATATAAATAGAAGATTCTAAAGCAGGCTCAACAATGTGTTTTGGATCGAGCATACCTAAATAATTTAGTAAACGCATTACTCCTTTTATTCCTTCATTGGCAACAGCATCATTTATATCAAGCGATTTTCCGCCTTCAAAAAGAAGCATTTTAATATTGGCTTTTTCACAGGTATTTCTAAAAGAACCTCCAATATTTTTGGAATACAAAGTAAAAGGTGCATTAAAAATATCAGCCAGTAATTTCAATTCCATATTATTTTCAGTAATTCGAATCTGTGGAACATTAAAACGACTTGCTCCTCCGGCATGAAAATCGACTGCATAATCGATAATAGGCAAAATCTGCTCTACAATATGATACGCAAATCGGCTGGCCAGAGAACCTTTTTTACTTCCCGGAAAAACCCTGTTTAAATCTCTTCCGTCAGGAAACTCGCGGGATTTATTCACAAAACCATACATATTGATAATGGGAATACAAATTATTGTTCCTCTTTGCGGGCGGTTTATTTTTTTACTGATAATCTGCCGAACGACTTCTACTCCATTAATTTCGTCGCCGTGAATTCCTGCCGAAAATAAAACAACCGGGCCTTCAAGCTTGGAACGACGGACAATTACAGGAATATTGAGTTTTGTTGTAGTATGTAATCGCGCTATTTCGACATTTATGGTTTTATGTTCTCCCGGCAAAATCGATTCGCCAAAAATAACAAGGGGCTTACTATTTTTCATGTAGAATTATAAAATCTAAATATAGAAATTATTCTTTTGATTTCGTAAATTTGAAACTAAATCACTGTTAAGCTTTTTTCAGGAACCAGAATGGTTTTTGAAAACGCTTTTCAACTATCTTCAGAAATAAAACAGAATGTCAAAACCGTCCTTAGATCTACAAATTCTCACCTTGCCGGATAATCCCGGTGTGTATCAATATTACGATAAAGACGGGAAAATTTTATATGTAGGCAAAGCCAAAAATTTAAAAAAAAGGGTTTCCTCCTATTTTAATAAAATTCACGATACGGCTAAAACAAATGTTTTAGTTCGAAAAATCGTAACCATAAAACACATTGTGGTTCCCACAGAAACCGACGCGCTTTTATTAGAAAACAATTTAATCAAAACATTACAGCCAAGATATAATGTTTTGCTGCGCGATGATAAAAGTTATCCTTGGATTTGTATAAAAAAAGAACCTTTTTCGAGAATATTTTTAACGAGAAGAATGGTTAAAGACGGATCTGAATATTTTGGTCCGTACACTAATTTCAAAATGGTTTATACGATTCTGGATTTGATAAAAGAATTGTATCCGTTAAGAACCTGCAATTACGATTTAAGCAAATCCAATATTGAATCAGCCAAATTCAAAGTTTGTCTGGAATATCATATTGGCAATTGCAAAGGTCCGTGCGAAGGCATAGAATCTCTGGAAGATTATCAAAGACAAGTCGATGCGATTCGCGAAATCCTGAAAGGAAACTTTAAGGAAAGTATGAAAGATTTCAAACGTTTAATGGCACAATATGCACAGGATTTGCGTTTTGAAGAGGCTCAGAAAATCAAAGAAAAAATAGAAATCCTCGAAAATTATCAATCAAGATCAACAATTGTAAACCCAAAGATTACCAATATTGATGTTTTCTCGATTGTTTCTGATGAAAGTGCGGCTTATGTCAACTTTTTACAAATTTCTCACGGTTCGATTATTCGTTCGCATACTTTAGAAATCAAGAAAAAACTGGACGAAAGCGACGAAGAATTATTAGAACTGGCGATTATTGAACTTAGAGAGCGTTTTCAATTATTATCAAAAGAAATTATTGTTCCGTTTGAAATTGATTTGGGCGAAAAAATAAAAGTAACCGTTCCGCAGCTTGGCGATAAAAAACAGATTTTGGATTTATCAATTCGAAATGCCAAATTCTACCGAATTGAACAATTGAAACAATTGCAGATTGTTGATCCTGATCGTCACGTTAATAGAATTATGGCGCAGATGCAGAAAGATTTACGTCTTCCTGTTGAGCCTCGACATATAGAATGTTTTGATAACTCGAATATTCAGGGAACAAATCCTGTTGCGGCTTGTGTGGTTTTTAAAGATGGAAAAGCCAGCAAAAAAGATTACCGCCATTTTAATGTAAAAACGGTTGAAGGTCCTGACGATTTTGCTTCGATGACTGAAATTGTGTATCGTCGTTACAAAAGATTATTAGATGAAAATGAACCTTTACCGCAATTAATAATTATAGACGGTGGAAAAGGACAATTGTCTGCCGCTTTAAAAAGTATTGATGAATTAGGTTTGCGAGGAAAAATTGCGATTATAGGAATTGCGAAACGTCTCGAAGAACTTTTTTATCCCGGCGATTCGATTCCGTTATATCTCGATAAAAAATCAGAAACGCTGAAAGTAATTCAGCAGTTACGAAATGAAGCGCACCGATTTGGAATCACTTTTCACCGTGATAAACGAAGCAAAGCAGCACTTAATTCTTCGGTAGAAAGTATTCCGGGAATTGGAGAAAAAACAATGCTCACGTTAATACAACATTTTAAAAGTGTTAAGAGATTGAAATTAGCTTCTGAAAAAGACATATCAGCAGTTGTCGGTGTATCAAAAGCGAAAAAAATTGTCGAATTTTATCATCCAAAAGAAAATTAACTCATTTTGAAAAAGCTCTTTTTACCTATTTGTTTTCTGTTCATTTTTTCTATTTCCTATAGTCAAAATGAAGTTTCGGTTGTACAAAAAGACAAAAGTGAATTTAAAGTAAGTTTTGAAGATGATTTTGAAACATTGAAAATAAAAATTCTAAAACGGGGCAAATTCAAGTCATAAACAATGTTGAAGCTTCGATAACAGGGAAACAATCCAGGTTAGAAGTTAACGATTATAATTTTGACGGGTTTACAGATTTTGCTTCTTTTCATACGGATGATGGTATGGGAGTTTATACCATTTATGAGATTTTTATTTTTAACCCGAAGACAAAACAATTTGACAGTTTAAATTTTCCGTCAAACTTTAGCCCTAAATGCGATATGTTTTGTGATGTGAAAATTGATAAAATTAAAAAGACACTTACATCAAGCTGCAGAGGCGGTGCAAGAAATCATACCGATGTTTGGAAATACGATAAAAACAAAAAATTAATACTTTCAAAAACACAATCATATTAAGATAAATCTAGTATAAAGCCGAAAAAATTACCGACTTTTACAAAACCAATTACTTATTTTTTATGCGCCTCAACAAGCTGTTAATTTTAAAAACTCAGTCAACAGGATTTTCTCCCGTTCCGAAAAATATCGGAGCCATTTGGGGTGCGGCATTGTTGTTTTTTGTGTTTTTATTGCTGCCCGAAAATTCATTTTCGCAGGAAATAAAACAAGACAGTGTAAAAAAAAGACCTAAAATTGGTTTGGTTTTAAGCGGCGGCGGTGCCAAAGGTTTTGCGCATATTGGTGTTTTAAAAGTTTTGGAAGAAGCCGGAATCAAAATCGATTATATTGGAGGAACCAGTATGGGCTCTGTAATTGGCGGATTGTATGCTTCTGGTTATAACGCTTCACAGATTGATTCGATTTTTAAAAGAACCAATTTCGATGAATTAATAAACGATTACATTCCGCGTTCCTCAAAAAACTTTTACGGTAAAAAAAATGACGAATTATATGCGATTGTTTTACCGTTTAGTAATTTCAGAGTGGGTATTCCCGAAGCACTTTCAAAAGGAATGTATAATTACAATTTATTGAGCAGTTTAACGAGAAACGTTCGTCATGTTCGTGATTTCAATAA
This sequence comes from Flavobacterium sp. NLM, assembly GCF_002210235.1. Classification (NCBI taxonomy): domain Bacteria; kingdom Pseudomonadati; phylum Bacteroidota; class Flavobacteriia; order Flavobacteriales; family Flavobacteriaceae; genus Flavobacterium; species Flavobacterium sp. NLM. The sequence continues at coordinate 84,906 of NZ_LIAC01000016.1, read as the reverse complement.
ATTGCCAACTCCGTTTTTATGTATTGGAACCAATATTGAAACGGGTGAAGAAGTACTTTTAAACAAAGGAAATCTGGTTCAGGCCATGATGGCGAGTGCTGCTTTTCCTTCCCTGTTTACTCCGGTTGAAATCGACGGGAATTTATTGGTCGACGGCGGCGTTGTAAACAATTACCCAATTAAAGAAGTTCGTAATCTTGGTGCCGATATTATTATTGGTGTTGACGTTCAGGACGATTTAATGAAGCGAAAAAACTTAAAAAACGCTACCAGAATTTTGGTTCAGATTACTAATTTGCAATCTATAGATAAAATGAAAAGCAAAATAAAGGATACCGATGTTTACATAAAACCGGACATTCGTGACTTTGGTGTAATTTCATTTGACAGAGGCGAAGAAATTATCAGGAAAGGTGAAGAAGCTGCTTTTGCCGTTTACGAAAAAATTAAATCTTTAGTAAACGAAGACAACTTTTATAAAAAACCGAAACTAAAAATTGCTTCAGACACGCTTGAAATCCAAAAAATAAATACGGAACAATTAGATAATTATACGAAAGAATACATTCGCGGAAAACTTCGTTTTAAACCGGGAAGCACAATTACATATGATGATCTGAAAAGGGGAATAAATAATTTGAATGCCACTCAAAACTTTAGTACGATTTCGTATTGTTTACAGCCAGACGGTAATCAGGATGATTTAGATTTGGTATTGAAAGAAAATCCAACACAGACTTTTTTAAAACTTGGACTTCATTATGACGGACTTTACAAGAGTGCTGTTTTATTGAATCTTACTCATAAAAAGACATTTTTAAAAAATGATGTTACTTCGATGGACATTATTTTGGGAGATAATTTTAGATATGATTTCAACTATTATGTTGAAAATGGTTTTAATATCAGCTTTGGTTTCCGTTCCAGATTGAATCAGTTTAACCGAAATGTAACCACAAGTTTAAGCGGACTGGTTTCAGAAAATCCAAATTTAAAACTGATTAATGTTGACTTTTTAGATTTGACTAATCAGGCTTATTTTCAAACCATTTTTGTACAAAAGTTTTTAATGGGCGGCGGTTTAGAATATAAATACCTAAAAATAAACTCGCCTACACTTAGTAATGAAGAAAACATAATAGACAAAAGCAGTTATATCAGCGCGTTTGCTTATTTAAAATACGATTCGTTTGACGATAAACATTTTCCAAATTCGGGATTGTATTTTTCTACAGATTTACAGACTTATTTGGCTTCTTCTGATTATACCAATAAATTTAAACCATTCTCGATTGCAAAAGCAGAAGTTTCTTTCGTTAAAACTGTATTTAGAAAAGCAACCATTAAAATTGGAGCCGATGCCGGATTTAACATTGGCAGCGACAGCGTTCCTTTTTTCGATTTTATACTTGGAGGTTTTGGATACAACAAGATCAACAACTTCAATTATTTCTACGGATATGATTTTTTAAGTATTGCCGGAAATAGTTTTATAAAATCAGATATTACTTTAGATTATGAGATTCTAAAAAAGAATCACATCAATATTTCGGCAAATTTCGCCAACATTGGAGATGATATTTTTACGACAGTCGATTGGATTTCAATGCCTAAATATTCCGGTTATGCTTTAGGTTACGGATTAGAAACTATTATTGGTCCAATCGAAGTTAAACAATCCTGGTCGCCTGAAACTTCAAAAAGCTTTACATGGTTTAGTATCGGATTTGCCTTTTAAGCTGATTTTTTATAAATATTTTATGTTATAAATAATATAATATGTAATTTTGATCAATAAAAATTACGACATTTGTCATAATGAAAACAAATTGGACAGGTTTATTAGAGTATCTTCAATTTCTTATCAAGAGAAATCCAGAGTAATGTCTCTATCGAATTGAGATAATTAGTCAATTGAAAAAATTGGACTGGTTATCTATTCTTCAATTCAAATTTTCGAATTATCTAATTTACAAATTATCTAATTGAAAAAGCCATGCCACTATACCATAAACTTGGGGATTTCCCTCAAAAAAGACACACCCAATTCGAAAAACCAAACGGCGGATTTTATTACGAACAGTTATTTGGAACAGAAGGTTTTCACGGACATTCTTCCCTTTCTTACCATGTTCACAGACCAACGCAGGTTAAAGAAATTTTAAACTCTTATTCGGTTGAACCAAAAATTGCAATCGGAAAAAACATAAAGTCGCTTCTTTTTAAAGGTTTTGAATTAAAACCAGAAAATGATTTTTTGGATAGCCGTAAAGCCATGTTAGTCAACAAAGACTGTATTATTGGTTTGGCTGCGCCGAAAGAATCGCTTCGAAATTATTTCTATAAAAATGCCGATGCTGATGAAATGCTTTTCATCCATAAAGGAAAAGGAAAATTAAGAACCATGTTAGGAAATATTCCGTTTGAATATGGTGATTATTTAATTATTCCACGCGGGATTATTTACCAAATCGAATTCGAAACAACAGAAAACCGACTATTTTATGTAGAATCGTATTCTCCATTTTATACTCCAAAACGATATAAAAACCAATCAGGTCAGCATTTAGAACATTCTCCGTTTTGTGAGCGTGATTTTATTTTGCCTAACGAATTGGAAACACACGACGAAAAAGGTGATTTTTTAATTAAAATTAAAAAAGAAGGCATGATTCACGAAGTGGTTTATGCAACGCATCCTTTTGATGTTGTGGGTTGGGACGGTTATAATTTCCCGTACGGATTCTCGATTCACAATTTTGAACCTATAACGGGACGTGTTCACCAACCGCCTCCGGTACATCAAACTTTTGAAACGGCAGCTTTTGTCGTTTGTTCTTTCTGCCCTAGACTTTACGATTATCATCCGAAAGCAATTCCGGCGCCGTACAACCACAGCAATATAGATTCTGACGAAGTTCTGTATTATGTTGATGGTGATTTTATGAGTCGTAATAATATTGAGCAGGGACATATCACTTTACATCCAAAAGGAATTCCGCACGGACCAGCGCCAGGAGCAATGGAACGCAGTATTGGTCATAAAGAAACTCAGGAATTAGCCGTTATGGTTGATACGTTCAGACCACTTATGGTTACGGAAGAAGCTATGGGTCTTGATGATGGACAGTATTATAAATCTTGGACTGAATAGTTATTGTAATTAATCTAACGCAAAGTTCGCAAAGGATTTTTCGCAAAGTTTGCAAAGATTTTTAATGACGTTTTACTTAAATGAGTTCGCAAAGCTTTGCGTTCTTTGCAATTTTTAAAATCTTAATAATAAAAATCTTTGCGCTCTTTGCGGTAAAAAAAAACAATCTAAAAACAACATTTCGGAAAAATCAAATAAACGATTAACCGATTAAACAAATAAACATTATGTCAAAAGAAGTAAAATCAGTAGAATACGGATTAGAAAAAATCTTTGAAGGAGCACAAGATTTCCTTCCGCTATTAGGAACAGATTATGTAGAGTTTTATGTAGGGAATGCAAAACAATCTGCACATTATTATAAAACTGCTTTCGGATATCAGTCATTGGCTTACGCCGGATTAGAAACCGGAGTAAAAGACAGAGCATCGTATGTTTTGAAACAAGACAAAATCAGAATTGTTTTGACTACGCCTTTAACAGCAGATTCTCCAATCAATGAACATTTGAAAAAACACGGTGACGGAGTAAAAGTAGCGGCACTTTGGGTTGAAGATGCTACAAAATCTTACGAAGAAACAATGAAACGCGGTGCACGTTCTTTCATGGAACCAACTGTTGAAGAAGATGAATTTGGTCAAGTTATCCGTTCAGGAATTTACACTTACGGAGAAACAGTTCACATTTTTGTAGAAAGAAAAAACTACAACGGAGTTTTCTTGCCAGGTTATAAAGAATGGAAATCGGATTACAATCCAGAACCAACGGGATTAAAATATATTGATCACATGGTTGGAAATGTGGGTTGGAATGAAATGAATACCTGGGTAAAATTTTATGAAGACGTAATGGGATTTGTAAACTTTTTATCTTTTGACGATAAACAAATCACTACAGAATATTCTGCATTGATGAGTAAAGTAATGTCAAACGGAAACGGAAGAATTAAATTCCCAATCAACGAACCAGCTAAAGGAAAGAAAAAATCTCAAATTGAAGAATATTTAGATTTCTATGGCGGACCGGGAATTCAGCATATCGCTATTGCTACAGATGATATTATCAAAACAGTATCACAATTAAGAGCACGCGGTGTTGAATTTTTATCAGCTCCTCCTCATACCTATTATCAGGCAATTCCTGAAAGATTAGGCGTTCATATGGATATGATGAAAGAAGATATTAATGAAATTGAAAAGCTTGCGATCATGGTCGATGCCGATGAAGATGGCTACCTTTTACAAATATTTACTAAGCCGGTTCAGGACCGTCCTACCCTTTTCTTCGAAATTATTCAAAGAATGGGTGCAAAAGGATTTGGCGCAGGTAATTTTAAAGCTCTTTTTGAGTCAATTGAGAGAGAACAGGAATTGAGAGGAACTCTATAAAAATGCATTATTTTTGCATTATGCAGAAAAATTCTCTGTAAAACGTTGATTTTTATGCAAATGTTATGTTAAACTTGACTTTTGCTATTTATTTTTTGAACTTTCTATCTATCTTTGCACTCGCAAATCAAGAAGGGGTGGTTTCCTTCTGAATTGATATAAATTTCATAATTTATAGTTTTTTGGTTAGTTAATAGCATAAAAACTCAGTCATCCTTGACTGAGTTTTTTTGTTTTGGTACATTTGGAATAGAATTTGCATTTATTTACCTTTATAATGAAATGTAAAAATTGTACTATGAAAAAGTTCATTCTCGCTATATTAATTCTCTCTACTCTGGCATTCGACACTCAAAAAGAAAATGCTTTTGATACCGGGGAATATTTCAAATTTAGAATTCATTACGGAATCGTAAATGCCGGCTATGCAACTCTTGAAATTAAAGATGCCACAATAAACAATAAAAAAGTCCATCACGCTGTTGGTAAAGGATATACTACCGGAATGTCAAAATTTTTCTTCAAAGTTGAAGATTTATACGAAAGTTATTTTGACAAGGAAAATGGAGACCCTTACCGCTTTGTGAGAAAAATTGACGAAGGCGGCTACACTAAAAATCAGGAAGGTTTTTTTGACCAAAGCGGCAATAAAGTTTTAGTAAAAGATTACAAGCGAAAGACTGAAAAAACGATTGTAATTACTAATAATGTGCAAGATATTGTATCTGCTTTTTACTACTTAAGAAACCATCCGAATATTGATAAATTAAAATCGGGCGAATCGATTACGATTGATATGTTTTTTGATGATGAAATCACAAAATTTAAGTTAAAATATGTAGGCCGTCAAGATATTACAACTAAATTTGGGACGGTTTCTACGATGGTTTTTAAACCACTTGTACAAACAGGAAGAGTTTTTAAAGAAAAAGAAAGTTTAACGCTCTGGATTACAGATGATGACAACAAAGTTCCGATTAGAATTAAAGCGGATTTGGCTGTTGGATCTCTAAAAGCAGATCTCGATGAATATAAAGGATTGAAAAATCCGTTTAAAGTTAAAAAATAATGAACCCTACTGATCATTCAGAATCAATTTTAAAAGAAATTGACCTTAAATTTCAAGCAATAAACCAAAAAACTGATGTTCAGTTAGAAGGATTACTTTGGTCAAAACCAATTACATATTGGGATTACATTCAAACAGACGCTCTTTTAAATTTACAAATACAACGCACAACACTTCCTGATGAAATGGTATTTATCATGTACCATCAGGTTAATGAACTGATTTTTAAAATGATTTTGTGGGAAATCGATCAAATTGCAGACACGCAAAATATTCAGGTTGATTTTTTCAGCGAAAGACTTTCCAGAATTACACGTTATTTTGATATGCTGACAAATTCGTTCAGCATTATGGAAAACGGAATGGAAGTCGATCAATATATGAAATTTAGAAATACACTTACTCCTGCAAGTGGATTTCAAAGTGCTCAATACAGACTAATTGAATTTGCTTCGACAGATGTTATCAATTTGACAGACAGAAGATACAAAGCAAACTTTGACGAAAATACAGATTTAGAAACTACTTTTGAACACCTTTACTGGCAGGCAGCCGGAAAAGATTATCATACGGGCGAAAAATCATATTTACTTCAGGAATTCGAAAACAAATATAAAGTTCAGTTTTTGAGACAAATGTCTACGTTTAAGACTAAAAATATTTGGCAGAAATTCACGCAATTGCCTATCGAAGATCAGCAAAACCAAGAATTAATTCACGCAATGCGTCATTATGACAAAACGGTGAACATTACCTGGGTTATGCAGCATCTTAATACTGCAAGAAAATACATCTTAGAAAGTGGAAAAGGTAACGGCGAAGCAACCGGCGGAAGTGACTGGCAAAAATATATGCATCCAAAATACCAAAGACGCATCTTTTTTCCTAAATTGTGGACCGAAGAAGAATTGTCCAATTGGGGAAATGAAGACCTACTTTAATTTCCTGCAAAAAAAATTAAGAGTTTGAAAAAAGCATTCGTAATTATAATAGTATTATTTTCAATATTTTCGTGTACTAAAACAGAGGAAAAAGTTGAAATTAAAATTACAAAACCAAAAACCAAAAAAGTAGAGTTTGGTTTTAATTACGCTGATTTTAATGTTGTTAATGATACAATTTCCAAAGGAGATTCTTTTGGATCTATTTTACAGAGTCAAAATATTGGCGACAAAAAAGTATACGACATTGTTGAACAGGTTAAAGATACTTTTGATGTAAGAACTATTCGTTACAACAAACCTTTTACATTACTTCGTTCCAAAAACAAAACAAATAATCTTCAGGTTTTTATTTATCAGCCAGATGCTTTAACTTATTATGTAATCGATTTACGAGACAGCATTGCAAAAGCCTATAAAAAAATAAAACCGGTTACTTTAAAAAGAAAAATTATTGGCGGTGTTTTAAAAACATCATTATCTGAAACTTTAGGAGATGAAGATGTAGAAACTGCACTTGCCAGCAGAATTACAAAAGTGTTCTCCTGGTCAATTGACTTCTTCAAACTTAAAAAAGGGGATCGTTACGGTTTAATTTTTACAGAACGTTTCATTAATGGAAAAACTTACGACGGTGTTGAAGATCTTGAAGCTGCTTTTTTTGAGTATAAAGGAAAAATCGTTTATGCTTTCCCATTTGAAAAAGATACTCTTTCAGGAAAAATTGAATATTATGATGATGAAGGAAAAACGTTGAAAAACTTTTTCTTAAAAACTCCAATTAAATTCAGCCGAATCACTTCCAGATTTACTATGAACAGGTTTCATCCGGTTCAGCATACCTGGAAAGCACACAAAGGAACTGATTATGCAGCTCCAACCGGAACGCCAATTTCAACAACAGCATCTGGAGTGGTTGAAGCAACCGGATATACGGCAGGAAACGGAAACTTTGTAAAAGTAAAACACAACGGAACTTATTCTACTCAATATTTACATATGTCCAGAATTTTAGTGCGCCGCGGACAACGCGTTACGCAAGGACAAACAATTGGTTTAGTTGGAAGTACAGGTTTAGCTTCTGGCCCTCACGTTTGTTACCGTTTCTGGAAAAATGGTGTTCAGGTAGATGCGCTTCGATTGAATTTACCTACCGGAGAATCTTTAACCGGAAATGATAAAACCCGTTTCTTTAAACAAATCGAACCTTTGAAAAGAGAGTTGGATAGTATTGGGAATTTGTAAATATCTGAAATCAAAAGCCGAATGAAAAATTCACGTCTAAAATCAATTTACAATGATACTTTTTCAGGCTTAAAACTATATTACAGAGATACTGATTTACCTGAGAATTTAATTTCAAATTATAAAATTGGACAAATAATTCAGGAAAAAGGTTTTACCGATATGACTTCTATCGGCGGCGGACTTTCTGGCAATTTCAGGTACTTAATTGCAAGTGCTAATGCCAAAGATTTATCGAAATTCAATCCCGACTCAGCAAAAATTGGACATTTTCTTTTAGACACGATTGCTTATTTTAAAGTGTTGGATATTCAGAAAATTGGCAATAAAACGCAAGTTTTTCTTTTAAACATTCCAGACAATTCCATTTTGCTTTTAAAAAATTCATCTTCAAATTTGGAAGATGAGATTATAGAAAAAGCAAGAAGAAAATTTGAATCTAAAATTAATTTAGCTTTAATTCCTGAATTACAAACGGAAAGCTGGAAAGAAAGAACAAAATCTCCTCTCGGAATGAGTGATAACGGAGAATTGTTTTTTGACGATTCGAAGATTAAAGTTGAATCTCCAAAAAGAATTGAAATCAATATTGAGAAAAAAACTATTGAAATTAATAAAAAGCCTTGGTGGAAGATTTGGTAAAATAGCATATTTCTTAAAAGTCTACAGAAATATAAGAATTGAAATTAATATATTTTTTTGTATATTTGTAGCATAATTATTACTTTTTATTAAAACTTATAAAATGGCAACTACAATTAAAATTACTCCGGTAGTAAAAGGCAAGGAATCTGAAAGATTCAATGCTGCCATATCTACAAGTAAAACAAACAAGATTTCTGAAGAAAAAAAAGCTGAAATATTTTCTTTAGTCAGCAAGGTAATGGCAAAAAAGGCTTAATGAATGAATTTATTTGATTTTGCTTTTTCATCATTACACAATGACGACGTTTTAGATAATTTTGATTGTGAAGACAACCAAATAAATGAATTCTTACTTGAAGATTCTAAGAATTTTCAAAGCGAAAAAATCACAAACACTTATTTATTTAAAGAAAACAACGAGGTAGCTGCTTTCTTTTCTATTTCAAATGATTGCCTAAATGATTTAGGTTATGAAAACTCTATTTGGAATAAATTACACAGAAAAATCAAATTACCAAACGAAAAAAGAATCAGACAATATCCTGCTGTAAAAATAGCACGATTAGGAATTGATAAAAAATACAAAGGCAACGGGCTATCTCACCAACTTCTTGATTTTATTAAAGGCTGGACTTTTATCGAACACAAACCAGCTTGTAGATTATTAATATTAGATGCTTATAACAAACCTGTTCAGCTTTCTACTTATCAAAAAAACGACTTTACTTTTCTACTCGATTCTGATAAAGAAGAAAAACATAGATTTATGTATTTTGATTTAATGAGATTAGAATAATAATCTATAAAGATTAAAAGAAGATCATTTACAAAACTTCTTCCTGAACTCAGACGGATTCATTCCTTTATGTTTTCTAAAAACTTTATTTAAATGACTTTCGTCGGAAAAATTTAATTCGTCTGCAATTTCATTAATCCGCATATCGCTGTTTAAAAGTCTGGCTTCAATCAATCTTAATTTATAGTTTGCAATGTATTCCTGCAGCGTTTCGCCAGTTTGTTTTTTAAAATATTTCCCTAAATAATTAAGCGAAATATTAAAATGCTCACTTACTCTTTCTGCTTTTAATTGTTTTGGATTGTAAATGTTTTCCTGAATATAATGCAGTATTTCCAAAACCATTTCTCCCGTAGTTTCTTTAATATTCTTCGGAAGTTTTAAGGCAATATTTCTCGCAACAATTGTAATTATAGTATTTACAATTTGCTCAATAATTTTTTGATGATAAATCTGCTGATTATTTAGTTCCTGAATTATACTTTCAATCAGCGAAGCAATTAAAGGTTTATCAATTGTATTTTTTAGAATACAGCCGGGACGATGACTTGCATTTTGAAGAATATATTCCATTCGCAAAACCGTTTCCGATTGTCCGTTTTGAGAATTTGCTTTGATATAATATTCATTAAACCGAAGAAAAAAGAATTTTGTTGGCGTTGAAATTTCAAACGAATGAACATCTTGCGGTGTTACAAGAAACAGATTTCCTTTTCGATATTGAAATTTATTATCATTAATAACCTGAATTCCCGTTCCGTCAACCACATAAATCAATTCAAAGAAATTGTTTTTCCGAATTGTTTTCGGAAACTGTTCTAATTCTTTAAAATCAACTTCAAAAGGAAGATATAAATTCTTGTTTGTCATTAGGCTAAAATACAATTTTAGTACCAATTAGTACAATTTTCGGCGAAAGCTAACCTCTTAATTTTGTTTCAGATAATAAATTAAAATCTATAAAAAATGAGAATACTTTTAATTGGAGCAAATGGAGAAATTGGCAAAATATTAAATCCAGCTCTGGCAAAAAATCATGAAATTATTTCGGCAGGAAGAAACAGCGGTGATTTTAAAATCGATTTATCAAATTCAAAATCGATAGAAAAATTATTCGAAGAAGTCAAAAATATTGATTCCTGTATTTGTGTTGCGGGCGATTGTTATACAGGAGATTTACATTCGCTTGACGAAGAAAAATTAAATATTGGTATCAAAAACAAATTATTGGGTCAGGTAAATCTGGTTTTAATTGGACAAAAATATTTAAACGATAACGGATCATTTATATTGACTTCGGGAAAAATGGGCGATAAACCTGTGAAGAATAATATTAGTAAAGCAATTGTAAATGCTGGCATTAACAGTTTTGTGCTTTCGGCTTCACTAGAATTAGAAAGAGGAATTAGAATAAATGCAATTAGTCCAGCTAAAGTTTCAGACATTCCGGCGGAAGATTTAATAAATGCTTATACAAAAAGTATTGAAGAATCTGTAAATGGAAAAATTATTAAAGTAAACTATTAAAATTTTAAAGATGAAAAACACAACTTTGCTATTATTACTATTCGCTCTAAATTCGGCTATTGCGCAAAAAACGAAATCTGACTTTTTAGGTTCGTGGACTTTGGTTTCGGTTGAAAACAAAAATTCTGACGGAACAAAAACCCTTCCGTACGATATAAGTCCAAAGGGAACTTTATTTTTTGATGAAAAAGGAAATTATGCCATTCAGATATATAAAAACGAAAGACCAAAAATAATTTCAGGCGATAAAAACAAATGCACTCCCGAAGAAAATGCGGCAATTGTGCAAGGAAGTAATTCGCATTTTGGCGAATTTGAAATTGACGAAGCAGATAAGATTATTACTTTTAAAATAAAAACGGCTTCATTTCCAAACTGGGAAGGAACGATCCAAAAGCGATCTTATACTTTAATAAATAACGAACTTAAATATGTTGTTACCAATACAACGCAGGGAGGAAAATCTGTCACGGCAGAAGTTGTCTGGAAAAAATTGTGATGCAGATTCAAAAAACGTTTTCGCAACTAATTGTTATATAATCATGAAGCGTTACCCTTTTAAAAGTTATTTCAGTATTTTTGTGATTCTAAAAAAAACAATCTCAATAATAAAATAAAAATGGCTTTAAACACAACAAACCCAACCGGGACTGAAGCGTGGAAAAATCTGCAAAACCACTATAACGCAATTCACGGAACTACGATACAAGAATTATTTCAACAAGACAATGTGCGTGCTGAAAAATTCAACTTGCAATGGAATGATTTTTTAGTTGATTATTCTAAAAACAATATTACGCCAGAAACACTTTCCCTTTTATTAGAATTAGCAAATTCAATTGGATTAAAAGATGCAATTGCCCAATATTTTGGAGGAGAATTAATTAATCAAACTGAAAACAGAGCCGTTTTACATACCGCTTTGCGTGCACCGGAATCGGCAGTTATTAATGTTGATGGAGAAAACGTAATTCCTGAAGTTTATGAAGTAAAAAATAAAATCAAAAACTTTACTCACCAAGTTATTTCCGGAGAAAGAAAAGGTTTTACAGGAAAAGCTTTTACAGATATTGTAAATATTGGAATTGGAGGTTCTGACCTTGGTCCGGTTATGGCAGTTGAAGCTTTACAATTTTACAAAAATCACCTGAACACACATTTCGTTTCGAATGTTGATGGTGATCACGTAAACGAGATTATTAAAAAACTGAATCCTGAAACGACATTATTTTTAATTGTTTCTAAAACTTTTACAACTCAGGAAACTTTATCAAATTCTGAAACTATCAGAGAATGGTTTTTGAAATCGGCTTCTCAGGAAGATGTTGCAAAACATTTCGTGGCGGTTTCTACTAATATTCAAAAAGTAACAGAATTCGGAATTAATCCAGACAACGTTTTCCCAATGTGGGACTGGGTTGGCGGAAGATTCTCTTTATGGAGCGCCGTTGGTTTAAGCATAGCTTTGGCAATTGGTTTTGATAATTACAACCAATTATTAGTTGGAGCAAATGACACTGACGAACATTTTAAATCGGCTGAATTTGATCAAAACATTCCGGTAATTTTAGCTTTGTTAAGCGTTTGGTATAATAATTTTTTTGGTGCCGAAAGTGAAGCTTTGATTCCGTACACACAATATTTATCAAAATTAGCTCCGTATTTGCAGCAGGCAACTATGGAAAGTAACGGAAAAAGTGTTGGCCGCGACGGAAAACCTGTTAATTACCAAACAGGAACTATTATTTGGGGAGAACCTGGGACAAATTCACAGCACGCTTTTTTCCAATTAATTCATCAGGGAACAAAAATAATCCCAACAGATTTTATTGGATTTGTAAAACCACTTTACGGAAACGAAGATCATCATAACAAATTGATGTCAAACTTTTTTGCTCAGACTGAAGCTTTATTAAATGGAAAAACTGAAGCACAAGTTCAGGCAGAATTTGACAAACAAGGTTTATCTGCAGACAAAGCTTCTTATTTACGACCATTTAAAGTTTTCACCGGAAACAAACCAACCAATACAATCTTGATTCAAAAATTAACTCCTAAATCTTTAGGTTCATTAATTGCTTTATACGAACACAAGATTTTTGTTCAGGGCGTTATTTGGAACATTTTTAGTTTTGACCAATGGGGAGTTGAATTAGGAAAACAATTGGCAAATTCGATTTTAGATGAGATTAATTCTAAAACAGTAAAAAGTCACGATAGCTCAACTTCATTTTTGTTAAACCACTTTTTGAAGAATAAATAAGAATAATAAAGAACATTTTTCTTAACAATCTGAAACGCCTTGATTTATAAAAATTAAGGCGTTTTTTCGTATAAATTAGCTCTATATAATCTGTTTTTTACGAATAATTGCAAGTATAGCGCTACAGCACCACTTGAAATATTATTATTTTAACAAAATACAAGTATCTAAATTCAACAAAACGTTGTTTTATTTAAAGAAAAAAGAAAATTTCATTTTAATGTGCAGCACAAACCGCAAAACTTATTTTTCTTAACATTTTGATAACATTATCTGATTTAATTGTTATAATTTTGCCAAAAACAATAAACTCAAGAACAAATGAAGAAAATGAAAAATTGGTTACTTACTGGACTATTTTTTATGATAGTTTCAACCGTATTTTCTCAAGGAAAAGTTACTGGTACTATTACAGATGGTACTGGTTCATTACCAGGCGCTAACGTTGCGATCAAAGGATCTAGCGCAGCGACTTCAACAGATTTTGATGGTAAATTTACCCTCAATGCAACAACAAGCACAGGAGAAATTGTTATTTCTTACTTAGGTTACCAAAACCTAACTGTAAAATTTTCAGTTTCAAACGGTGCAACAACAAATTTAGGAACAATTGCTTTAGAAGCTAACTCAAATGAGTTAAGCGAGATCGTTGTTAAAAGTACAGTAGTGGATATTGCTAAAGACAGAAAAACTCCGGTTGCTGTTTCTACAATTAAAGCTGCTGAAATTCAACAAAAACTTGGTACTCAAGAATTTCCTGAAATTTTAAGAAACACTCCATCAGTTTACGTTACTAAATCAGGTGGTGGATTTGGAGATTCAAGAATTAACATTCGTGGTTTCAACCAAAACAACATTGCTGTTATGATTAACGGTATGCCGGTTAACGACATGGAAAATGGTTCTGTTTACTGGAGTAACTGGGCAGGTTTATCAGATGTAACATCTGCTATGCAGGTTCAAAGAGGTTTAGGATCTTCTAAATTGGCTACGCCATCTGTTGGGGGAACAATTAATATTGTTACTAAATCTTCTGACATGAAAGAAGGTGGATCTTTTTCTTCTGGATTCGGTAATGCAAGAAACTTCAAAATTCAAGGTTCATACAATACAGGAAAATTAGAAAACGGTCTTTCTGCTTCTGTATTATTATCTCAAACAATGGGAGATGGATATGTTAATGGTACTCCATTCGAAGGTTCTAACTATTTCATTGCTTTAGGATATTCTACTAAAAATGATAAACACGATTTTCAATTAACAGTAACAGGAGCGCCACAATGGCACAACCAAAGATCTACTGTTTCTACAATCGCTACATACCAAAAATATGGTTCTCTTGATGAGCCAAATATTAGATATAATGCTGATGCAGGATATTTAAACGGACAAGAATATAACATCAGAAAAAACTATTACCACAAGCCAATCGCTTCTGTTAACTGGGATTATAAAATTAACGAAACTACAAAACTTTCTACTGTTCTTTACGCATCTATGGGTCGTGGAGCTGGTGCTAGTGCTACTGGTGGTATTGGAGGAAATGTTTACAACGCTTCTGTTTTCTTATTACCAAACGGAATGGTTGATTATGATAAAATCCAAGCATGGAATAATGGTACTGGACAAGTTTTCTTCAATGGACAAAACAGAACTAGAACAATGATTGGTGGTGTTTACCAAAACAGTTCTTCAACTGGTAGAACTGGAGCTGGAACTGCAGCATCTCCATATGTTTACAATACAACATCTGGTATTACGCAAACATCTTCTATCAACTCTCATGACTGGTATGGTGCAGTAATTAATTTAAACAAAAAATTAACTAACACTTTAACTTTAGACTTTGGTCTTGATGCCAGAACTTATACAGGATACCACTTTACAGTAGTAAATGATTTATTAGGTGCTAGTGAATTTTATGACAATACAGTTGCTAGTTTAAAACCAGCAGGAAGACATATTACAGAAACTTACCAAACTGATGTTCAATGGAATGTTTTCGATAAGAAAAACTACGAAAAAATCTCATTTAACAGTACTGGAAAAGTTAGATGGTACGGTGCATTTACTCAATTAGAGTACTCTAAAGATAATTTAACTGCTTTTGTTCAGGGAGCAATTTCTCAACAAGGATTTAAAAGAGAAGATGACTTCGTATACTTACCAACAGATCCATTGGCTTCTACAGATTACGAAAACATCTTAGGAGGAAACGTAAAAGGAGGTGCTAACTACAACCTTAACGAAAAAAACAATGTTTACGTTAATGCAGGTTACTACTCAAGACAACCATTCTTTAACTCAGTTTATCCAAACAACAGATCTACAGTAAACCCTAACCTTACTAACGAGAAAATTATTGGATTTGAAGCTGGATATGGTTTCCGTTCTAGATTCTTTAATGCTACAGTAAACGTTTACAATACAACTTGGAATGACAGATACCTAAAAGGTAATGCGTTACCAAGTGACGCAACTACTTATACTGAATACTTAGGTCTTAACGAGGTTCACTCTGGATTTGAATTAGAAGCTAATTCTAACATTACAGAGAAATTAAAACTTAACGCTATGTTCTCTTACGGTATTTGGGAATATAAAGGAAACGCAACAGTTAACGCTTACTACCAAGCAGATAACACTCCAGTTGTAGGATATACTGCAACTCCTGTATACATGGACAAAGTAAAAGTTGGTGATGCTGCTCAAATGACAGCTTCTTTAGGTGCTTCTTACGAAGTTTTAACTAGAGTAATTGTTGATGCTAACTACAACTATAATGATAAATTATATGCTGGATTAAGCCCAATTAACTTCTCAGATCCTAACAACAAAGGAGCTTTAGAATTACCTTCTTACGGTTTAGTTGATGCAGGTTTCTCATACAAAATGTTAGTAGGTAAAGACAAAGACAAATCAGTTAACTTCAGATTGAACGTAAACAACTTATTTGACAAGATCTATATTGCTGAATCTAGAACAAACATTTTTGCTGATGACAACGTAAGCTCTTCAAATGCTGCTGCAGGAACTTACGCTTCAAACAACAGATTATATAAAGGTATAGCTGATGCTAACCAAGTGTTCTTCGGTTTCGGTAGAACTTGGAACTTTAGCTTACGTTACGATTTCTAATATTTAGAATCTAAATAAATACTATAAACGGCATTGACTTTTAAGTTTAATGCCGTTTTTTTTTGACCAATTTTGCTATATTTGTTTTTAACAAAAAAACACAGTTTATGTATCATTTTATTCAAAAGCTTCATTCGGGCTGGGCATATCTAGCTTTACTGCTTTTATTGTTTGCAGTAATTAACGCTGTTATCGGCTTGACTTCTAAAAAAGAATTTACAGCAAAAGACCGCAAAATTTCTTTATTTGCCTTAATTGGAACGCATACACAATTATTGATTGGATTAATCCTTTATTTTGTGTCTCCGTTAGGAAAAGATTCTTTTGGTCAAATGTCTAATGCCGCATTACGATTAACTTCATTAGAACATCCCCTTATTAACCTAATTGCTATAGTTTTAATTACTATTGGATGGTCAAAACATAAAAAACTAATTAATAGTGAGGCGAAACATAAAACCTTTGCTATTTATTACGGATTAGGATTAATACTTATTTTAAGTAGAATTCCGTGGAACCTTTGGTTCTAGAAAATACCAATTAAAGCCCTCCAAAAAAGGGCTTTTTTTATCTCGGCATATTATTTGTACAAACTCCCCAAGTCTGAAAAAAAATAAACCATGAGTAAAAAAAACTTTATACTTACCACATTTGCAATAACTTTTTTGAGTTGTTTTACCTACGTAATAAGTCAAACAAAGCCAGTAATTGATCCCAAAGTACCTCAAGACACTGTAAAAAATGCCAGACCAAACATTATTGCAATCCCAACTGATTCTGTATTTACAGACAACGGTTTAAAATTAAAACTATACAAAAAAACGGCACATGCTTCCTACTATGCAGATCGTTTTAATGGTAGAAAAACAGCTGACGGCAGCAGATTTAACAACAACAAATATACCGCCGCACACAAAAAACTTCCCTTTGGAACAAGAGTTAAAGTAACGAATGAAGCAAACGGAAAATTTGTAATTGTAAAAATAACTGATCGCGGCCCATTTGTAAAAACCCGTGAAATAGATCTTTCAAAAAGAGCTTTTATGGAAATCACAAAGCACAAAGGTGCAGGTGCTATGAAAGTAACGATCGAAAGAATAATTGAATAAAAAAATCCCGTTCTGAAATTTCAGAACGGGATTTTCATTTTTAGATAAATTTCTTAATACCCATTATGATTCCGGTATGAATTCCTTCGTGATAACTCACAAAATCTAATGCGTCCTGAACATTTTTAAGATCAAAACCCATACTGGTCGTGTATTGATTATAATTTTTAAAAACATTATCATTATAATCCTTTTCTGTTTGAAGTAGTGTTTGAGTAAGCAAATCTCTAATTTCATTCACTTCTTCCTGCGAAACATCTGCTTCCGGTTTTGTTCCTTTTGAATATTTGGCAATAAGTTCATCTGAAACCTGCAAAGGCAGACCTGATAATTTATAGACTAAAATTTGCTGCGAAGCGATACAATGTCCGATGTTCCAAATCAAATTATTTTTAAATCCGTCCGGGATTTTATTTAATTGTTCCAATGAATGATGGTCTAAAATTTTTACAAGGATTTCCCTGATAGTCTTTTGTGTTTCAAAAACTGAACTCATAATTTTATTTTTTTTCTAAAATTAGACAATTTTAAGTTTCAAATGAATTTTCTTTGTACTCTAACAAATTCGAAAAAACATGAACAAAATATATTATTTAGCATCTTGCGACACTTGCCGTAAAATCATCAAAAGTCTTCCGAAAAACAATTTGGTTTTTCACGATATCAAACAAGATCCAATTACTGAAGCTGAATTAGAAGAAATGTATAAACTTTCAGGAAGTTACGAAGCTTTGTTCAGCAGAAAAGCACAATTATACAAATCAATGGATTTAAAAAACAAATCGTTAACCGAAGCTGATTTTAAAAAATACATCTTAGAACATTATACTTTTCTAAGCCGTCCGGTTTTTATTATTGATGGTAAAATTTACATTGGCAACAGCCAGAAAAATGTAGCCGAAGTTATTCAGGCTTTGAGTTAGTTTTTTTTCTGCCGCTAATTTCACGAATTTCCACGAATTTTATTTAAGCTTAATAACTTCACAAACTGTGAAATTAATTAGTGTAAATTCGTGAAATTCGCGGCAAAAAAGCTTTAAATACCTCTATACCTTACAGAATAGTATTTTACATCATAACACTGCAAACTTTTATTTATCTTTGCGCCTTTATACTCAATTATATGATACAATCTATGACAGGGTTTGGCAAAGCTTCTTTGCAATTGCCTACAAAAAAAATCACGGTCGAAGTAAAATCCTTAAACAGTAAAGGTTTAGATTTAAACGTAAGAATGCCATCGGTTTACCGTGAAATGGAATTAGTTTTAAGAACTCAAATCTCAACCAGACTGGAAAGAGGGAAAATTGATTTTGCAATCTATGTAGAAAGTACTGCAGAACAAACTTCGACGAAAGTAAATGTGCCTGTTGTGAAAAATTATATAGCACAATTGAGAGAGGTTTATGCTGATGCTGATGAAACTGAATTAATGAAAATGGCGGTTCGTATGCCTGATACATTAAAAACAGAACGCGAAGAAATCGATGAAAACGATTGGGAGCAAATTCAGGTTATTATAGACGAAGCTTTACAAAACATTTTAAGTTTTAGAAAAGACGAAGGAGAATCTCTTGAAAAAGAATTTAATCTTCGAATTGGAAACATCCGTCAATATATGAATGATGCTTTAGCTCTTGATCCGGAACGCGTTCAGGCAATAAAAGATCGTTTACAGACAGCAATTTCAGAATTACAGGTTAATGTTGATGAAAACCGTTTTGAGCAGGAATTGATCTATTATCTTGAAAAATTAGACATTACAGAAGAAAAAGTTCGTTTAACGAATCATTTAGATTATTTCATCGAAACCTTAGGCGGAAGCGAAGCAAATGGCCGAAAATTAGGTTTTATCACTCAGGAAATGGGTCGTGAAATTAATACCATGGGTTCAAAATCAAATCATGCTCAAATGCAGAAGCTGGTTGTGATGATGAAAGATGAATTGGAGAAGATTAAGGAACAGGTTTTAAATGTGTTATAACTTTTAGAAGTTATTTTAAAATCAACTCATTTGTAGTATTCATTCCTTAAAGCTTATGAAAAAATTAATTCTATTCTTAATCATAATAATTTCCACTACTAGTTGCAAATTTCAAAAAAAAGAATTCACCTTAATAGGAAAATGGAAAGCAATAGAATCAAGTGGCAGTGATGGGGCCAAAATGTATCGTACAGATATTGAGGATGGAAATGAACTTGTTTTTGAAAAAGGGAATATCATAAGTGATAATCTTAAAAATAAAGGGAAATATGAAATTTCAGAAAATAGATTACATATCATTTTCCCTAACGAAGAAATCTACTATATCTATCATCAAGACGAAAGCGATTCTGAGAAAATGTATTTACAACCCGTATCAGCTGATTATACAATTCTATGTGACGAAGGATGCTCGACAACTTATGAAAAAATAGAATAAATAACTACGGGCTAAAAAGCTAAACAACATACAAATTAAAGCTTAAAGCATATTGCCTAAAGCCTAAAGCATACATAATGAACAAAGGAAAATTAATTGTTTTTTCGGCACCTTCTGGATCGGGGAAAACAACTATAGTAAAACACTTATTAGGGCAAGAAGATTTAAATCTTGAATTTTCGATCTCTGCAGCTTCACGTGACCCACGCGGAGAAGAAGTCCACGGAAAAGATTATTATTTTATTTCGCTGGAAGAATTCAAAAAACATATTAAAGCTGAAGATTTTCTGGAATGGGAAGAAGTTTACCGCGATAACTTTTACGGTACTTTAAAATCTGAAATTGAAAGAATCTGGGCTTTAGGGAAAAATGTAATTTTTGACATTGATGTTGCAGGTGGTTTACGTATTAAACATAAATTTCCGGAACAAACTTTAGCTGTTTTTGTAAAACCGCCAAGTGTGGACGAACTTAAACGCCGCTTAAAAGAGCGTTCTACAGAAAGCGACGATAAAATCAATATGCGTATTGCAAAAGCGTCTGTAGAATTAGCTACTGCGCCACAATTTGACGTGATTATCAAAAACTACGATTTACCAGTTGCTTTAGAAGAAGCACATCAATTGGTTAAGGATTTTGTAAATAAGTAATTTTATTCTGCAGAAATTCACAAAGAAAAAATCACAAAGATTCGCAGAGTTCTAATTAAACTTTGCGAATCTTTGTCTTATCTTAGCGAATCTCTGAGAAACTCTAAAAAATGAAAATAGGTCTTTATTTCGGAACATACAATCCTATTCATGTTGGTCATTTGATCATTGCTAATCATATGGCCGAGTTTGCAGATTTAGATCAGATTTGGATGGTAGTTACGCCTCATAATCCGTTAAAAAAGAAAGCTACTCTGCTTGATGATCATCATCGTTTGCAAATGGTTTATCTGGCAACTGAGGATTATCCGAAAATCAAACCTTCGGATATTGAGTTTAAGTTACCTCAGCCAAATTATACCGTAATTACTTTAGCACATTTACAAGAGAAATATCCCAACCATCAATTTTCTTTGATTATGGGTGAAGACAATCTGAAAACGCTTCATAAATGGAGAAACTATGAGGTGATTCTTGAAAATCATGATATTTATGTTTATCCGAGAATTTCTGATGAACCTGAAAATACAGAGCTAAAATCGCATCCAAAAATTCATGTAATTGATGCGCCAATTGTAGAGATTTCTTCCACTTTTATTCGAAACAGCATTAAAGAAGGCAAAAATATTCAGCCTTTGTTACCGCCGAAGGTTTGGGAATATATTGATCACAATAATTTTTATAAGAAGTAAAAAATTGAATTTAAAAAATAATAAATAGCCTCCAGCTTTAGCTGGAGGTTTTTTAATTTAACAACTTAGGGCTTTAGCCAAAATTGAATATTTGGCTAAAGCCCTATTCCAAATCTATTCTCTAACCTCCAGTTAAAACTGGAGGCAATTGATTTCTTTGGAAAAGAAAAAACCTTTGTCAAAGTTTAAAACTTTGACAAAGGTCTCGGATCATTAATAAGCCCAATAAGAAAGCCTGAATTTACATTCAGGCTTTCTTATTTATGCTTCAACGTTAACTTCGCTTTTTACTCGGGTTCTGATTTCACTTAGCGATTGATCTACTAAAAGTTTTCCATCTCTGAAAACTTCTTTCAATTCACCTTGTTTTTCTTCTTCCCAAGAAACATTATCAGTTAAATGATACTTCCCGTCGATTAAATCGATTTTCATCAATCCTTTAGCCGATTTTTTAGTTCCGTCATCTGTAATCGGATCTTTGAAGATGGCTCTTCCCTCACCTTTTACTTCTCCGTAAGTTGCTTTCATCGCAAATCCAAAAGTATCTCTGGTGTTATATTGATACGTAAAAGAACCAATTCCTAAAACTACATTTGTAGATGCAAATCCTTTTTCTTTTAATCTTTCGCAAATTTGAGTCGCTCTTGCTACGGTAATACTGTCGCCATAAATTGCTCCAATTTGCGGAACTAATTCTTTAAATCCTTTGTTATTTACAGAACCGCCAAAAACATCCCAAAGCAATTCAATTACACCTTTCTTTTCCTGTTCCGTTTTTCCGTTTGGATTTCCGCAGATAATATCAACCGGATCACCGCTGTCAGGACGAATTACTACTTTGCCTTCTCTAGCAACAATATCTTCTCTTAAGCGAGGTAAATAATCGGTTAAAACCTTCCATAAATCCCAGGTATCAGAAACAATAGAAACAATTCCTTTTGGATACACTTCTGTAATTAATCTTTTGAAGGTTTCATATTCACCTTCTGTTGTTCCCATACACATTACAGAATGCTCTGTAGCGGCAACTGAACCTGCAACTAATTCTGAATCTGAATTGGCTTTGTAATATTCTTCTAAAAAATCTATTGCCGGAATTGTATCAGAACCTGTAAAACTCAATAAATGTCCGGCTGCAGAAGTTACTGCCGCTTCGATTCCACCCATACCACGCATAGAAAAATCGTGCGCCTGCCAATCTACAAATTCAGGAACAGAAGAAGTTTCATCGGCATATTTATCTAATACTTTTCTATATTCTTTTGCAATTGTTGCAGAGTTACAAGGAAGCCAGATTACTGCTGAAAGCAATGTTTCAAAATAATTCGTCAACCAGAAAAACTCAGGAATTGTATTATACATCGTAAACATTGGAACTCGCAATGGAACGCTTGCTCCTTCTGGCAAAGCTTTAAAAACCATCGGAATATATCCTAAATCATGTAAATCTTCGATATGTTTTGTTCCAACTTGGTTTTCGCCTAAATAGTTATTAATTCTTCTAGAATATTTCTTAACTACTTCTTCTTTTGGCTGTTTGAAGAAATATTGTTCAAAATCTTGAATGATATATTTTTTAATAAAATACTGCAATCCAAAAAACACAACTTCATCAAGATCTTCAATTCTTGATTTACGAGGCGTCCAGTTAGAATAAACTAAAGTGGTATTATCTGGGTATTGTCTTCTGTGGTCAACTTTGTAACCGTCGGTTAATAGTAATGGGTTCATATATTTTTATTTAATAAATTTTGAATTAACTCTTCTAATGTTTTAAATTGTTCTACCGAATATCTTTCGCATACGATATCAATATTTCCTTTACGCCAAAAATTTTCTTCGACAACTACTTTCATTTTATGTGATTGTGCATAAAGTCCAAACTCCAGTAACGATATTGGTGACATTGTATCTCCTGCAAAATACATGATAATAATATCTGCTCTTTCAAGCGCCTGAAGTTCCCAGCTTACCTGTTCTTTAAAATGAATATTTTCTATAGTTTGCGACCAGCTGCTGTCCCACTCGTTTCTTCTTGGATTAAAAATAACGAATTGATCTTGCAGCAATTCTTCACATCTTTTCTGCCAGTTTATGGCTTTATCCATCTCTATAGAACCTGCTAAGAAAACGGTTTTTAAATCAATTTGCAAAGGAATTTCTTCTGGTGCTTTATAAATTTTCTTCATGGCTATTTATTTCTTCCTTTTTCAGCTGGATAAAACGTTTGTACTGCATCACTCTGCCAAAATTTCTTTGTTTCTACATCAATACAAGTTAATTTTCCGTAAAAACCAGCTCCGGTATCAATATTCCACACATTACAACCTTGCATTGGCACTTCAACATTATAATGAAGTGTTGGTGTATGGCCAATATAAATTTCATTATAAAGTAATAATCTTTTTGGGTACGAAAGGGAATCTTTTTTGATTCTCTTGTCCATTGTCAAAGCCATTTCCCAAAGTGTTCTGTCCCAAGAATAGTTTGTTTTGTAATGTTCTTTTTCTGGTCCATGCATGGATGAAAAACCAGCGTGAATAAACAAATTATTATTTTCATCTACAAAGTAATCTTTCATAGCGTTGAAAAAATGAAGATGTTTTTCTTTTTCCGAAGACTCAATATCGGTATAACTTTCTATCGTCGATTTTCCTCCATGCAGAAACCAAATATCATTTATGATATCTTTTTCTAACCATTCCTGACACCAGGCATCATGATTTCCTTTTATAAAAATACATTCTTGTTTTTGGGATAAATCTATAAGAAAATCAATTAATTGTTTTGATTCGCTCCAGCCATCGACATAATCCCCCAGAAAAATAAATCTGTCATTTTGGGAATAATCAATTCTTTCTAATAACTGAATTAATGCTTTTAATCCGCCGTGAATATCTCCAAAAACTAAAGTTCTTTTCATGATTTAAATTCGATATACTTTGCCGGAACTTCATCCGTAAGCCAAACGTTATTTTCAGACAAATAAAATTTGAATCCGTCTCTGTGCATTGCTCCGCTTCTAACTGTTAAAATTTGAGGAACTCCACGTCTGCTTCCTACTTTTATTGCCGTTTCTTTGTCTTTGGAAAGATGTACGTGCTGACGGCTCATTTTTTTCAAACCTTCTTTCTGGATGTTTTCCATAAACTTTCCAACGGTTCCGTGATATAAATATTCCGAAGGTTCTGTTTCCGATAAATTCAATTCAACCGAAATGGAATGTCCCTGACTTGCACGGATTTTGGTTTCATCTTCGTTATATGCAAAGCGTTTTTTATCATTGTTTTCTACCACATAATCTAAAAGAACTTTATCTAATTTGTTTCCTTTTTGAGAACATTTCAAAATTAATTCTTCTACATCTGCCCAGCCATTTTCGTCTAGTTTTAATCCGATTTTTTCCGGTGAATGTCTAAGTACTAAACTTAGAAATTTACTTACTGTTTTTGCTATATTTTCATTCATTATTAATATATTTTTTTCTAGAAGTCATAAACTACAACTTCTACATCATTATTCGAAAGCATTTTGAGAATAATTGGTTCAATCATTTCCCACTTTCCTCCAGCCAAACCACAACCAATTCTAGGCATGTGAGCAGAAGCATTATTTTT
The DNA here is from genome assembly GCF_002210235.1 of Flavobacterium sp. NLM. Classification (NCBI taxonomy): domain Bacteria; kingdom Pseudomonadati; phylum Bacteroidota; class Flavobacteriia; order Flavobacteriales; family Flavobacteriaceae; genus Flavobacterium; species Flavobacterium sp. NLM. Next base: position 60,249 of record NZ_LIAC01000016.1, on the reverse strand, counting down.
TTCTGCAAAATCAGAAACTGCTTCTAATCCTTCTTCGATGGCGTTGTATCGTATTGGAGCGCCTCCGTTTTCATCTTTATTTATTTTGTGCTGTCCAATTAAATTTGCTATCAATAAATCTTCTTCAACCTGAACAAACTGCACTTTTCCTAATTCAAAATTATCTTTTGATCTGAACCATTCTCTATATTGGTTTTCTGGTTCTTTCCATCTTTTTGAGATAGCCATTACAAATCCTTTTCCCCATCCTCAAACATCATTACAAACATGTACAATTATTTTGTTTCCTAATGTTTGTGGCGATGTTGCATCTCCTTTTATATATTGAATGTCTTTCATTTTTTATATATTTTAATCAAACGTTCCTACGGAACGTAAATACAATTGGGGATACTTTATTCTACCGATGAAATGTTCCCATGGAACATCTTTGATATTCCATAATCTCCCATTATTTTAATTCATCCCTAACTTCCATCAAAGCAAAACCTAAAAGATTCAATCCCTGCCATTTTTCAGGATTTGAAGCATTTGTATGATCACTTGCCATTCCAATTCCCCAAATGGGATCAACCGGACTTGCTTCAACTAAAACTCTATCTTTTGTGTTTAATAAAAATGTTTTTAAATCTCGATTCTGACTGAACTTATGATAATTGCCCTGTTTTACAATTTCGTATCGGTTTTCTAACCAAAGTTTGTCGTCATAATTTCTAACTTCTCGACCTAACTTTTTGGCTTCGGCTGGAGAATTTGCTGCTAGAATTTTTTCTATGATTTCTTCATCCTGAAACAATTCCGCTTTCTTTGCCATCATCCAGTGTTCAGCCGTTTTATAGGTTACTTTTTCAACTTTAAAAGAACTTAACCACCATTGACTGAAACAGGTTTTGGTAATTTTTCCGTCTTTGTTTGGTTGATGTCCCCAGAAAAATAAAAATTTACTTTCCGGAGCTATATTATCTATATTGTATTTCATTTTTTTAATTTTTAATTTGATATTCTCCGGAAAAGTTTTTTAACAATTTGAGATGTTTACATCTTATTTAATTATTTTCCAATTATTTCTAAGTTATATCTGAAACCTAGTTAATCCAAACTTAAATGGAATTTTTTCTGTCTGAAATATTTTAATATTTTTATTTTTAGCAAAATCAACAATCTCATTTTTATCTTTTTCCGAGATACTAATCCCAAGATTTATTTCCTCAATAAAATCTAATGGAATAACAATCGTTCTATCTTTTTCGGTTGGAACATTTGGATAGAAAAGTTTAGTTAATCGATATTCTTGTTCATATTCCCATTCTTTAGATTTAAAATGCGTTTGCATAAAAGATGTTATCATATTGTGTTCACTAAATGGATCTATTGCGGGAAAATTATCTGAATATGCAACTGGCCCACCTTTACCGAAAAAACCAGATTGTCGCATTTTTTCTTCATTATATCCAACATTAAATCCTTTATGAAAATAACCATAGTGTGACCACATTAAAATAGAATCCCATCTACTGGAAAGAGAAAGTATTCCATAATGTTTATCAGTAGCTTCTGATTCTATCCTTTCATGTTCTTGTTGATAAAGTTCAAGATTTTCAAGTCTTTTTAATTGAAACACTCTCTCATCCTTAATGTTTCTTCCGTCCTTTATTAGCCATTCTTTATGTTTCTCAAGACCTTCATCAACGTAACGTTCTATTTTTTCTTGGCTATCTAGTAGCATAAAATTTTTCGGTATTCTGAAGTCAAAGGGGTCATTGAAATTTTTTGGTGCTGACAAATATACTTCACCCTTAAGCAAAATGTTCTTATGATATTCCTCAGCCCAATTTCTGTATTTGTATATTATATCTGGATAATTTTCTGGTTTCATAATATTATATAATTAAGAATTCAAAACACAAGTCTATGCCTTAAATATTTAAAATTTACAATAATCGATCTAACCTTACTACTTCTACATTTTCATCCTCAAAATCTTTAAAAGAATTCGTTGTAAATATCTTATCGAAGCAGTTTAAAACTTCAAAACCTTTATTGAAAATTCCGTGGCTTACCGCTAAGTATAATTTTCCGGCATTTTTCTTTTTTAATTCTTCGGCAAGTCCAACGAAAGTTCCGCCGCCGTCGCAAATGTCATCTACAATTAAACAGTCAATTCCGTTTAGATCCTCTTCATAAACTTTAAAACCAGATAATTTTCCTGTTTTTACGTCTCGGCTTTTACTGCATTCTACCACATCAATTCCGCCTAAAAATTCAGAAACTTTATAGATTTTCTTTAAAGCTCCGCCATCCGGAGAAATTAATTTTACGTTTTCACCAATAACTTTTAAAATTTGCTGAATAAAAGTATGGTTCGGAATTACGGTACAATTGTTTACCAAAGCCGGAGTAACTTCAGAATGCGCATCAAAAACAAAAACTTTATTTAACTGAAGTCCGTTTATAATGTCAGCATACACTTTTACAGATAATGGTTCGCCGGGAATCATAACACGATCTTGTCTTGCAGCAGGGAAATACGGAATAAACAAATCGATGATTTTAACGTCCATTCTGCGTAAAGCATCAACCGTAATACACAACAAACCTAAATCGTTGAAAGAGTTTAATCTGTGTGTGATTGTTATTTTTTGATTGCTATCAAAATCGGGATTAATTTTTATGTGTGGTTCTCCTCCAGAGAATGTAAAACTTTGAAATTTTATTTCTTCCTGATTTTGGAAAGGAGCGAATTTTGGGTCGAGATTTAGTATCATGTCTTTTTAGTTTGCGTTAATTATACGCAAATGTAAAATTAAATTTTAAATAAACAATTTATTTTGTGTAAAAATTACGCAAACTTTATTTCGAAGTGAAAGCCTTTTTGAGTTAACTCGTTATATTTCTGCTTATTAAACTTAAAAAGTTTAGCTGGACGACCTGTTTTTATTGGTGAAAATTTTTCTGTTTCCTCTAAAATATCAAAGCTTAAGATTTTTTTTCTGAAGTTTCGTCGGTCAATTTCTTTTTCTAAAATAGTGCAGTAAAGATTTTCAAGATCTGAAAATAAGAATTCTTCTGGAAGTAAATCAAAACCAATTGGTTCGTAAGTAAGTTTAGATTTTAATCTCGAAATTGCTTTTTCAAGTATTAAATTATGATCAAAAGCCAAAGCCGGAATTTCATCTATTTTACACCATTGTACTCTTTCGGCATCGGTACTTGCTTTGATATCTAAGTTTGAAGCATCCACCAAAGCATAATAAGCAACTGAAATTACACGATTTCTGGAATCTCTGTAAATATCATCTCCAAAGGTGTATAATTGTTCCATAAAAGTCAGCTGAACGTTTGTTTCTTCGTGCAGTTCACGAATAACGGCATCGCTCAAAGATTCAGAATTTTGAACCAAACCGCCTGGTAAAGCCCAGTATTTTTCTGAAGTCCCAAATTGCTGTTCAATCAATAACACATATAAATCATTGTTTTTATATCCAAAAACAATCGCATCGACAGCAATTCTAATATTTTGTAAATTTTCCATAATCCTAAATCATATCAAACAAATATAACGAATGAGAGCCAATTTTATAATCTAATGCACAAGCATAACTTATAAAATTGACTCTCAATATTTTTTATCTTACTACTTTTCTTTAACCTTTTTTAATTCACGGTAATACTTTTCTTTGGACTGCTTGTACACGCAGAACTTCCTTCTTTTGTAGTAACATCTGCCTTTACCTCAAATATGCCGGCAGCCGCATAAGTATGTGAAACATTCATTCCTTCACCAGAAGTTCCATCTCCAAAAGTCCATTTTACAGAACTTACTGTTCTCGTTCCAGCATATTCTATCGAATAATTAATTTTCTTCGAATTAGCTCCATCAACAGAATGTTTTAATTGAATTAAAATTGATTCTCCAAAACAATCTACTATTTCCTCGTCATCATGCTTACTGCAGGAAAAACTCAAAAAAGCTATAATAACAACTGCAAAAATTCTTTTCATCTTTTTCATAAGTTATTGATTTTAGTTTCGTTAAATCAAATTTATGATTTTATAAAGAGAAGCTTAAATAAAAAAAAGAATTTTCATATATTTTATACCCGTTTCGGTTTTTAAAGAAAGCTTTTTGAACATTTATATTAATTCACCTGTACATTTTTCTTTTCGATTACATTACAATTCTCTTGATCTTTTCTAACTGTAATATCCGCTTGAACTTCATAAGTTCCTGCTGTTTCATAAGTGTGCGTTACTCTTAAACCTTCTACAGTTGGTTTTCCATCACCAAATGTCCATTTTATAGAACTTAAGGATCCTGATCCTTCATATTTAACCGAATACGTAATTTTCTTAGCATTAAGCGGATCTAAAGAATATTGTATCTCAACCTTAGAGGATTGTCCCCAACAATTTGTTATAGAATCTATTTGTTCTTCGGTGCAGGAATCACTAATAAAAATTACCATTAGTAGTAATAAAATTTTCGCCGCTATTTTCATTTAAGGTTTAAAGGGATTTGGTTAGTTAAAAATGTTCTTAGAATTAATTACAATCTGTTACCGTAAAACAATTTTAGCTCTTTTGAAATAATTTCAAAAAACGAATTCAAATTATTGTTTTTAGGAGTTAACAAATACACAAATTCTTCCGGAACATGAAAACTGTTCCAAACTAACTGCAGTTTATTTTGTTTGATGTAATCTCTTGCATTACAATTCCAGGTAACGGCTACCCCTTCATTTTTAGATAAAAGCCTAAGCATTTCAGATTCTGAAGGAATAATATAATTAGGAACCATGGACGGTCTCTTTTTATTAAAAGCATGCAGCCAGAACATTTTTATATGCGGAATTCTCGCATCATGACTGTACCATTTTTGTGCATTGAGCCATTGTTCTATTTCTGTGAAATTATCGGCTTTTAATCTTTGGCGAAATTCGGTTATGTCTAAACTTGTTGGCGCAACCATTATCAGTTTAATTTTTCCAACAATTTCATAAGTCGTATCAAACGTATCAAACCTTTTTGTAGTAATAGCAAAATCGAGTTTTTTTGAATTAACCAATTCAAAAAGTTCATCGTTTTCTGCAAAAGTAAAATCGATTAAATCAAACTTAGCAATTAAAAGATTACCAATACAATCGAAAAGATTTTTTGAAACCCCAACAGAAATTAATCGGTTGGCATCTTCTGCTTTTGCTCTGAAACCTGTTTCAACACTTTCGAGTCTGTCGAGTGCGTCTATAATTAAATTATTCAGTAACTTAGCGTATTCGGTTGGCTCAACTCCTTTTGATTTCCGATTAAACAATTTATTCCCCACATGAGCCTCGAGCATAGAAATCTGCTGACTTACTGCAGGCTGGCTCATAAATAATTCTTTTGCGGCAACTGAAAAATTGCCGTTTTTGTAAACTGCTTTAAAAGTTCTGTACCATTCTAAATTTACCATGATATAAATTTGTTTATAGCAAACATAGTTTATTTTATTTTTACTAATATCACTTTCCGCGTAAATTTGTTAAAAATTTTAATCACATGAAAAAAATAGCATTACTCGCAATAATTGCATTTGCCGCTGCAGGTGTTTCTGCTGTCGCACAAAAATCAAATAAAAAAGGGATGAAAAAAGTATTATTTGTTGTTACCAGCAACGATAAGCTGGGCAATACAGGAGAAAAGACAGGATTTTGGTCTGAAGAATTTGCTGCTCCTTATTATGAATTATTAGATCAGGGAATTGAAATTACAATTGCTTCTCCGCTTGGAGGACAGCCTCCAATTGATCCAAAAAGTGCAGATCCTTCATCGGCAACTGAAGACACAAAACGTTTTGACGCTGATAAAGCTTTACAGGAAAAATTAAAAAACACGCTGAAACTATCAACTGTTAACCAAAAAGATTACGACGCAGTTTTTTATCCTGGTGGACACGGCCCGCTTTGGGATTTAGTTGAAGATAAAAGTTCAATTGCTTTAATTGAAGATTTTTATACCCATAAAAAACCTGTAGTTTTTGTATGTCACGCTCCGGCAGTTTTAAAAAATGTAAAAGTAAAAGGTGAATATTTAGTAAAAGGCAAAAAAGTTACCGGATTTACAAATGACGAAGAAGAAGCGGTTGGATTAACTAAAGTTGTTCCGTTTTTATTAGAAGACGCTTTGGCATCAAACGGAGCATTTTTTTCTAAAGGCGCAAACTGGCAGCCATATGCTGTTGAAGATGGTCTTTTAATTACAGGCCAAAATCCGGCATCATCTAAATTGGTAGCTGGAAAATTATTAGATCAATTAAATAAATAAAGGTGCTAAGGTTCTGAGGCTCTAAGATGCTAAGATTAAATTCTTTTAAAAAAACTTAGAATCTTAGCATCTTAGAACCTTAGCAACTTAAAAATAAAAATCATGCTAAACTTTGAATTATACAATCCGACGAATTTAATTTTCGGAAAAGGACAAATTGAAAAACTTTCGACTTTAGTTCCAAAAGGTGCTAAAATCCTTTTGGCTTATGGCGGTGGAAGTATTTTTAAAAATGGTGTTTACGATCAGGTAATCGCAAACTTAAAAGGTTTTGAAATCGTAGAATTTGGAGGAATTGAGCCAAATCCGCATTTTGAAACTTTAATGAAAGCTGTTGAAGTTATCAAAGCAGAAAAAATCAATTTTATTCTTGCCGTAGGCGGAGGATCTGTAATTGACGGTGTGAAATTTATTTCGGCAGCCGTTAATTTCCAAGGAAACCCGATTGATATTTTACAAAAACGAATTCTGATTAAAGAAAATGCTGTACCATTCGGAACTGTTTTAACGCTTCCTGCAACAGGAAGTGAAATGAATTCAGGTTCTGTAGTTACAATCGAAGCTACTCAGGAAAAACTGGCTTTTGGCGGAAGCGCATTATTCCCAAAATTTTCTATCTGTGATCCAACTGTAATTGAATCTTTACCAAAAAGACAAATTCAAAATGGTGTTGTAGATGCTTTCACACACGTAATGGAACAATACTTAACGTATCCGCACGAAGGTTTTCTGCAAGACAGAATCGCCGAAGGAATTTTACAGACTTTAATTGAAGTTGGTCCAAAAGTGGTTGAAAATCCAAATGATTATGCTTTGGCTTCCAACTTTATGTGGAGCTGTACAATGGCTTTAAACGGATTAATTCAAAAAGGTGTTCCAAGTGATTGGGCAACGCATATGATTGGTCACGAATTAACAGCTCTTTACGGAATTGATCATGCGAGAACTTTGGCGATTATCGGCCCAAGTTTATACAACGTAATGTTCGAAACTAAAAAAGGAAAATTAGCACAATACGGAAGACGTATTTTCAACCTTTCTGATTCTGATGATGAAGTAGCAAAAGAAGCGATCAATAAAACAGTTGAATTTTTCCATACAATGGGAATGGACACGAAACTTTCTCAATATACAGATGATTATACCAAAACTGCAGATTTTATCGTAAATCGTTTCGACGAAAGAGGCTGGAAAGGTTTAGGCGAAAATCAACTGGTAACTTTAGATAAAGTAAAATCTATTGTTGAGCTTAGTTATTAAGTAAATTCCAAAATTTTTAAATTCCAAATTCCAATAGCACACTTAATTATTGGGATTTGGAATTTTTTATTTAAAATATAAATCTCATTATAATATCAACAACTTGGAATTTGGAATTTCTAAAATTGGAATTTGTATTTAACTAAAAAAGGCGTTCTTAATAAGTTTAGGAACGCCTTTTCAAAATACTAAAACAAAACTAACTAACTCAATTCTTGATAAATTCATTAAATTCTAATTTACAATTAGTTACAACGCACGTTTTTATTCTTTATTGCATACTTGTTAAAAATATTATTTATTTTATCCAAACATGCTGAAAACCATTGAAATTAAAGACGTTCATCAAATTTCTTAAATCAGATTTTGTATTATTACTACATTATTAAGTACTTTTGTTTTAAATTATTAAAATAATGAGCGGAAAATTAAAATTTGCAGTAATTGGAGGAGGAAGCTGGGCAACGGCAATTACAAAGATGTTATGTGTGAATCTTTCAGAAATTGCCTGGTATATGCGTAATGAATCTGCAATCGAACATATCCAAAAATACAAACACAATCCAAATTATTTAAGTTCTGTTGAGTTTGATACCAGCAAGCTTAGATTAACAAGCAATATAAACGAAGCAATCGAATTTGCAGATTATATCATTTTTGCGATTCCATCTGCTTTCTTGGATGCCGAATTAAAAAACATGACGGTTTCATTAGCTGATAAAATCATTTTTTCAGCCATTAAAGGAATTGTTCCAGAAACAAGTTTAATCGTTGGTGAACACTTTCACATTCAATACGATATTCCATATTATAATATTGGTGTTATTACTGGTCCTTGCCACGCTGAGGAAGTTGCTCTTGAAAGACTTTCGTACTTAACAATTGCATGCGGAGATCCTGAAAAAGCACGCACCGTTGCAAAATCTCTTTCAGGAAATTACATTAAAGCTAAAATTTCTGATGATATTATTGGTACCGAATATGCTGCAATGCTTAAAAACATTTATGCAATCGCTGCCGGAATCGCTCACGGTTTAGGTTATGGAGATAATTTCCAATCGGTTATGATGAGTAACGGAATTCGTGAAATGAAAAAATTCATTCGAAAAGTACATAAAATGAAACGTAACATTAATGATTCTGCTTATTTAGGAGATTTATTAGTTACAGGATATTCAGTTTTCTCAAGAAACAGAATGTTCGGAAACATGATTGGAAAAGGATATACAGTAAAAAGCGCCATGATGGAAATGAGCATGGTTGCCGAAGGTTATTACGCAACAAAAAGTGCTTATAAACTAAATCAGGGTTACGGAGCAAAAACACCTATTATAGACGCTGTTTATGCTGTTTTATATGAAGGAAAAGATGCGAAGTCTGTGTTTAAGAAATTAACGGAGTCTTTAGATTAGTTTTTTTTAAAGAATATAGAATAAAGAGTATAGAAAATAGACTTATACTTTTAGAATAAAAAAGAGTCAAGACTTATTTAATTTCGTCTTGACTCTTTTTCTTTTCCTACAAGGTTTTAAAAACCTTGCAGGAGAAATGCTACTTCACCATTATCCCTTCAACAAACAAAATAGGCACTTCTTCCGTATTATTTTCGTTAATTAAATTCGATTTGAATATGAACTTCTTATCGTACAAAGTATTGCCGATAAAGAATGTTACCATAAATTCATTATTCAAAACCAAAAGGCTTTTCTCTATCATTTCAATCTTAACCACAGAAACAGCCGGAACTTCAACAAAAGCGTGACGTAAAACCGATGTTTTTTTCATTTCGCCATCAATAGTTCCAAATGCTTTTGAAACCACCATAACGCTGTCTAAATTAAAGTCGCTGTCGTTTACAAGATAAGCGTACCACACTTTTTCCATAAAATCATCGCTCCATTCCTGCACTGCAGCAAGAAACACATTTTCAACTTCTGGAATTGTTATATCTTTTTTCATTTTTATTAAAAGCTTTAAAACCTTTGTCAAAGCCTAAACTTCAACAAAGGTTTATTATATTATTATAATAAATTAGACATTCGAATTAATCTAAAATCTACAGTCTAAAATCTAAATTGCAACTTATATATTTGCTTTAAATTGCTCTAAGAAACGAACATCATTTTCATAGAACATACGAATATCGCCAATTTGGTATAAAAGCATGGCAATACGCTCTACTCCCATTCCAAAAGCAAAACCGTTGTATTCGTCTGGGTTAATATCACAGTTTTTCAAAACGTTTGGATCAACCATTCCGCATCCTCCAATTTCTAACCAGCCTGTACCTTTAGTAATACGGTAATCTGTTTCGGTTTTTAATCCCCAATAAATATCAATTTCAGCACTTGGCTCTGTAAATGGGAAATAAGACGGACGAAGACGGATTTTAGATTTTCCGAACATTTCTTTTGTGAAATAAAGTAACGTTTGCTTTAAATCTGCAAAAGAAACATCTTTGTCAATATACAATCCTTCTACCTGATGAAAAATACAGTGCGAACGCGATGAAATGGCTTCATTACGGAAAACACGTCCCGGTGAAATAGTACGAATTGGTGGTTTATGATTTTCCATATAACGCACCTGAACAGATGATGTATGCGTACGCAGCAACACGTCAGGATTTGTCTGAATGAAAAAGGTATCCTGCATATCTCTTGCCGGATGATATTCCGGAAGGTTTAATGCAGTAAAGTTATGCCAGTCGTCTTCGATTTCCGGACCTTCAGAAACATTAAATCCAATATTGGCAAAAATATCTATAATTTGATTTTTTACGATAGAAATAGGATGACGAGAACCAATAATTACCGGTTCTGCAGCACGCGTTAAATCACCAAAAATTCCTTTTGTTTCTTCTTTGCTTTCAAGCTCTTCCTGAATAACTCTTACTTTTTCTTCAGCAACAGCTTTTAACGTATTTATTACTTGTCCAAAGTCTTTTTTCTGATCGTTTGGAATATTTTTAAATTCAGTAAAAAGTTCTTTCAATAAACCTTTACTTCCTAAATATTTAATACGGAATTGTTCTAACGATTCTTTATTTTTCTCATTAAAGGCTTTAGCTTCCTCTATATGTTGTTTGATCTTATCTATCATTTTCCTTCGATAATTGAGAGTACAAATTTAGTGTTTTTAGTTTAAAGTACGCAGTCGCAGTCGCAGTTTTCAGTTTTCAGTTCAATCGACTGTAAACTGAGACTGCGACTGTAAACTAAAAACTACTCAATAACGTTTCTTTCTAAAAAATAATTTACAATTGCTTCTTTCATTAAAACAGATTGTTCTCCGGCTTTTAGCGCAGGCAATTGCTCTTTTACTTTGTAATGCGGCCAGCCTTCAGCATCAAAAAAATCAAATTCATAAAACCCATAAGGCTCAAGCAATCTGCAGATTGCAATATGCATTAAATTTAGTTTTTCATCTTTTTTGAATTCACGGTGCACTTTTCCGAGTTCCTGAACTCCAATTAGGTAAATTATGGCATCTAAATCTAAGTCTTCGCCTTGCGAAAATTGATTTGAAAGTATATCGACGAGCTTTTCCCAGCGCTCTTTTAGTTGTGTATCTCTAGACATTTTTATTTATGATTTTTGATTGTAGAGTTTAGACTGCTGATTTAAAAAATCAATTCTGAAGGGGGCAGAATTGCAATCTGAACTCTAAATTTTGATTTGCAAAGATACACAGTTCAAATTCAAACACGTTAAAAAAATTAAACACATAGAAACATAGATTTTAAATATTAGATATATCAAGATTAAAAACGTCTGAACCTTTGCAGCTCTGAGCCTTTAAACCTTAAAAAAAACATATATTTGCGCCTTTATTAAACATACCAAAACATGAGTTTTTTTGATATTATCGTTGCCGCACTTTTAGTTTACAGTTTATACAAAGGAATTAAAAACGGGCTTTTTGTAGAAGTTGCTTCTTTTATTTCACTTTTATTGGGAATTTATCTTGCGATTAAATTTTCTTCTTTAGTAGCAGGCATGATTTCAAAACATGTTTCGTGGAATCCCACTAATATTCAAATTACGGCTTTTATCCTAACTTTTATTCTGGTCGTAATTGGCGTTTATTTCCTTGCTAAAATATTAACCGGAATTGCTGATTTTGCTATGCTTGGCTGGATGAATAAGTTAGGCGGAGGTTTTTTCAGAATCTTAAAAACAATTCTGATCTTAAGTATTTTTATTGCCTTGTTTGAGAAAATCAACTTCAATAATACTTTCGCTAAAAAAGAAACTTTAGATAAATCTATTTTCTATAATCCGGTGAAAAAAGTTGCGGCTTTTGTTTATCCTTCTATTGAAAAATGGTATGAGACTTTTAAAGAAAAACAGGCTGAAAAATCTGAAGAAGAAAAAGATACTTCTAAAAAAGAATAATATTCTTTGCGCAAAGTAAACCCGACAGGTTTTTAAAACCTGTCGGGTTTATTTGTTTAAATGGGCTTCGACTTAGCTCAGCCTGACATTCGTTTTCACAATAATATCTAGAATTTCACCTCTATACTTTCTCCTTTTTTCAGGATAATATCTTGTTTTTTATCTCCAAAAATTAAAGTTGTTTTTCCTCCTTTTTTCGAAGAAACAATTACTTTTTCAGGTTTCTTATTATTCCAGATTATTTCTAATTCAAATCCGCCTCTTGCGCAAATTCCTTTTACAGAACCTTGCTCCCAGGCATCTGGTAAAGCCGGAAGTAATCTAATTTCGTTTTCATTAGATTGTACTAACATTTCGGCAACCGCAGCGGCTCCTCCAAAATTGCCATCAATTTGAAATGGCGGATGCGCGTCGAATAAATTCGGATAAGTTCCTCCGCCTCTTCTTGGTTTTTCCGTTTTCTTTCCGTCCGGATCAACATAACGCAGTAATTCGCGGAACATTTTATAAGCGCGATTTCCGTCCCAAAGTCTTGCCCAAAGATTAATTCTCCATCCTTTTGACCAGCCCGTAGTTTCATCGCCTTTTATTTCGAGTGTTTTTCTTGAAGCCTCGGCTAAATCTGGAGTTTTTAAAGGCGTAATATGATCGCCCGGAAAAAGTCCGAATAACTGCGATTGATGACGATGTTTCGGATCATTATCTTCCCAGTCAAAATACCATTCCTGCAGATTTCCTTTTTTACCAATTTGATACGGATAAAGTTTTGCCAATGCTGTTTCTAATTTTTTTCTGAAATCAGCATCAATATTAAGAACCTTTGAAGCCTTAATTGTTTTATCAAAACATTCGCGAATCATAGCTAAATCGGCAGTTCCACCATATAATGTAGCGCCGACAAAACCGTCCGATAGCTTATATTGATTTTCCGGTGATGTTGATGGCGATGTAATTAAATTTCCATTTTTATCTGTTACCAGCCAGCCCAAACAAAATTCGGCTGCACCTTTCATCAAAGGATACCCTTCTTTCCTTAAATAAGCTTCATCCTGCGTAAAAATATAATGTTCCCAAATATGTGTACTCAGCCATGCGCCCGCTATTGGCCAGCACGCCCACATTGGTTCTTCTTTTCCAAATTGTCCAACGGGATTTGTCATTGCCCAAATATCAGAATTGTGCGCTGCCGCCCAGCCTTCGTTAACACCATAAAAAGTCTTTGCCGTCACTTTTCCGGTTACCGAAAGATTTTTTATAAAACTCAAAAGCGGCAAATGCATTTCTGAAAGATTGGTGTTTTCTGCCAGCCAGTAATTTTCTTCGAGATTAATATTCATCGTATAATTACTGCTCCAGGGCGGATTCAAATACGGATTCCAAATTCCCTGCAAATTCGCAGGAACGCCCAATGTTCTTGAAGAACTTATCAATAAATACCGCCCGTAATTAAAATAGAGAATTTCGAGGTTTTTATCTTCTTTCCCGTCAGCGTAGCGCAGTAAACGTTCGTCTGTTTGTAAATCTGGTGCTGTGGTTTTGCCTAAATCTAACGTTACACGATTGTAGAATTTTTGATAATCGGCAATATGATTTTCTTTTAATTTGTCGAAAGGTTTTGCAAACGCCTTGTTCAAATTTTGCAATGCAATGTTTACATCATCAGGACCCTCTGTTGCTGGATTTTTGTCAAAACCATTAAAACTTGTGGCTACAGAAACATAAATAATCGCTTCCGTCGCATCTTTTAAAGTTAGTGTTTCTCTCGAACTTGTAATTTGTCCATCCGTTTTTTTGATTTGGACTAAAGTGGTAAATTTTGTTCCTCTGTCTTTTATCTCCAGATATTTTGGTAAAACAGCATATCCGGCATTTTCATGAATGGGTGCAGAACCTGTCATTACCAAAATATTATTTCTTACTTCAACATTTGACTGTAAAAGGCTTTTTAAATTGATATCAAAGTTTAAAGCTCCTTTTTGATCGGCTGTTAATTTGATTGCCATAATTTGATCTGGAGCTGAAACAAAATATTCACGTGTATATTTTATTCCGGCCATTTCGTAACTTACTTTTGAAATTGCATTCGAAATATCCAGTTCCCGATGATAATTTACCGCTTTTCCTTTTTCAGCATTGTTGATTTCTAATGTTCCTAAAGGTGCATACGATTCGGAGTTTTTCCCTTGAATTTTCTTGTTTAATTCTTCGGCTAGTTTATAATTTTCGTTTTTTAATGCTTCGCGAATTTCGGGAATGTTTTTATACGCTTCCGGATTCATTTTTGTATTCACAGGTTCTCCCGACCAAAGTGTGGCATCATTCAAATAAATTTTATCTGAATTTGCACCTCCAAAAACCGTTGCACCCATTTTTCCGTTCCCTAAAACCAAACTTTCTTCAAAGAAATCAGCAGGCTTATCGTACCATAAAACATTTTTCGATTGTGCAGAAATGTTTGTGTAGTAAGAGGCGAAAAGTAAAATGAGAAATGTTTTTATGAGGCTTGGATTCATTTTGCTGCGTTTTAAATATTACCGATCAGATGTTCCTACGGAACATTATTGCAATGTTGTTTTTTTGATCAACGGATTTCATCCGTTGCTACCGACGAGTTGTTCCTAACGGAACATTTTTATTTATTTTCATTCAAACAAGTTTCAAAAAACCGTTCAAAAGACTTTTTACTTCTCACTAATTACTATTTACTAATCACTAAGAACTAAAAACTATTTACTCACTTTGTAAACTTCATTCGCCGTAATCATTTCCCAATTATCAGTTCTAAATGGCGATGCCGGGAATTTTTCTTTGTTGAAAAGATTGATTTCGGTATCGTCATCTGCCCAGCCATAATGAACTGCAACGGGATTTTGAACCTGATCGCTTGATACAATTACTTTGTTGTCTTTTATTATCGCTTTCGCGGAATGAAAAACTTTGTCTGCACCTGCAATTTCGAATCCTTTTAGGTTTTCTGAATTATCTGAAGCCGTTAATCCCGAACCAATATTATCGAAAGTCAAAATAATTTGATTTCCTTTTATTTCCTGCGATTTATAAGTTGGTCCGCTGTGAACTTGTTTTTTGCCATAAATATTATTTAAAGCAACTGCCGCCAAACGCAATCCAATATCTTGTTTGTTTGTTGGATGAATGTCTTTTGCATTTCCAATATCCGTCGTAACCGCCATTCCTGTATTTGGCAGTTTTAAAGTTTCAGACTGTGCTTCGCGAAGTTCTGCCCAACGGCTTCCTGTTTTACTGTTTCCGTTGAACTCATTGAAAGTTGATAATTGAACGAAATAAAAAGGAAAATCACCTTGTTTAAACTTTGTTCGCCAGTCTGTAATCATTAACGGAAATGCTTTTTTGTACTGCTTCGCTCTCCAAACATTGGCTTCGCCCTGATACCATAAAACGCCTTCAATAGCGTACGGAACCAGCGGATTTACCATGGCATTGTATAACAACGACGGATAACTGTTTGGTGATAATGCTGTTTTTACAGTAATAACTTTAAATTTCCATTTTCCGTCAAGCGGAATATTTTTACTGCCGAGACTTAGTTTTAAATCGGCTGCATCGCCGTAGATTCCACCGCCGCCGCCATTATCTACAATTCTAACCGAAATTACATTTTTTCCTTCTTTCAAAACATTTGATGGGATTTCGTAAACACGTTTTAAATCGTATTGTGAGTTTTTACCAACTTCAATTCCGTTTACGTATGTAATGTCTTCATCATCAATTTTTGAAAGATAAAGTGTTGCTTTGTTTTTTATATCTTCTGCAGAAAGTGTAATCGTTTTTCGCATCCAAACAATTCCGTCTAAATCACCTAAAGGTTGGTTTTCCCATAAACTCGGCGTATTTAATTCGCCCCAAGATGAATCGTTGAAATCAAATTCTTTAAAAGTATTTTCATTATCTGTACTTACCGGAGTTCCCTGAATTTTCTCGACTCTTTCTTTCATTTTTTTGGCGTACAATTTCGAAATAGAATCGACATTTAGCGAAGGAACTTCAGCAATCATAGATTTGAAATCATCACTTTTTTGAAATGCTTCGCGGCTTGTCCAGGTTTCTACATTCGTTCCGCCCCAAGAAGTATTAATGATTCCAATTGGGATTTTTAATTCGGCATATAATTTTCTGGCGAAGTAATATCCAACTGCTGTAAAATTACCAACAGTTTCTTTATTTGCTATTTCCCATTTTCCGGCTTTTAAATCGTCTTTTGGTTTTCCGCTTAAATCTTGTGCAACTCCAAAATGACGAATCATTGGATAATCAGAATTGGCAATTTCTTTTTCGGCATTTATCGTTTTTGAAACCTGAAATTCCATATTCGATTGTCCGCTGCAAATCCAGACTTCACCAACCAAAACATTTTTGATTGTGATTTTATTTTTTCCAATAATTATTAATTCAAAAGGTCCGCCGGCTTTTTCAGAATTCAGATTTAAAGTCCATTTTCCGTTTTTATCGGCAGTTGTTTTTTGTATTTGTTTGTTAAAATGAACTACAATTTTTTCATTAGCATCGGCAAAACCCCAAATCGGGATTTTTTTATCTCTTTGCAACACCATTCCGTCAGAAAACAGCAAAGGCATTTTGACATTAGCATTAGCTAAAACATTCATTATCAGAAAAATAAATACAATACATTTTTTCATTTCTTCTAAATTTAAATTGTTTAAACCATATAAGTGATATAAGATAATTTAAGCTCAATGCTGACAAAAAACTTAATTTTACTTATATCACTTATATGGTTTATAAAAACTTTTTTACTGTAATCCTTCTTTCAAAGCGGTTAAGGCCTGAGTATCGAAAACGGAATTATCGCTTCTTTTAAAAATTCCAAAACCATTATTTCCGATGCTTCCTTCGTCCCAATAAAAAGGTAATAATCCATTTGCTTTTGCTGTTTTTACCACCGTTTTTAAATAATACGCTCTCGAAGCTAAATGTAAAGTTAAGGCATCTCCGGTTAAAGTCGTTCTGCGAATTGCTCCAAATTCTCCTAACAAAACCGGAATTCCTTTATCTACAAACTGGGTTTTCATTAATTTGAAATTTTTCTCTAAATCTGCTTCTTCTCCATAAGTTGCATTTCGTTCTGTATCTGTTGCGGAATGATAATTTGCCCCCCAATAATAGAACATTTTTCCCCAGGTTTCATCTTTAGTTAAACCGGCAAAATTCCACGGAGCATAATAATGAACCTCAACCATCATTCTGTTTGCCGCAGAATCTGTTGGCAAAGTAGTCATTAATTTGTTTGTTTTTTCAATATCTGTCGTTGGCCCCTGAACAACTAAAGTACGATAAGCATTTTTTCCTCCGGTAGAACGAACTGCATTAATGAAAGTTTGATGATACGAAGTTAAAACTGCCATTTGTGCGGCATCTTCAACCGCTGGTTCATTGGCACTTGCAAAAAGCAAATGTTCGTCAAATCCGCGTAAATGTGTTGCGATTTGTTCCCAAAAAGCTTTTTGTTTCGCATTGTTTTCTACTTTTTTGGCTTCGGTAATATTATTTTCCAGCCAGCCGCCGTCCCAGTGAATATTTACGAGAACATACATATCATTATCCACACAATATTGAACAACTTCTTTTACTCTATCCAGCCATTCGGTTTTGATTTTTGCAGTTGCAGCATTTTCCAAATATTGGTTCCAAGAACACGGAATTCTTATCGCATTAAATCCGTTTGCTTTTACGGCATCAATCAAAGCTTTGGTAACTTTTGGATTTCCCCAAGCAGTTTCTCCTCCGGTTGCTTCTAATGTATTGCCAATATTCCAGCCTAATTTTATTTTTGCTGCTAATTGTACAGCAGTACTTGACATTCCGGATTGATCTGCCGTAATTGGGTTTGTATTGTAACTCGGATATAAACTCGTAACAACAGCTGCGCCTGCCTGAGTAACTGCAATTTGTACCGATGACGTTTCACCTGAATTAATTGTAATTGTTGCCGTTCTAGCTTCGGTACTTGTATTTTCCAGAGCTGTTATTTTAACGGTAATAGTTCCCGAAGTTCCTCCCGCCTGACTTAACTGAAGCCAGTTTGAATTTGGATTACTAATTGTCCATGCCGTAACATTTGTATTTATTTTTACGCTGGCTTCGCTTCCTTTGCTTACAAAATCAATTTTATTAGTGTCGACTGTAAGTGTTTTTGCCGCTGCTTTTTCTCCTTCTTTATCAGAACTGCAAGCCCAAAGACTCAAAAATGAAAAGCATAAAAGCGTACTTAAAAAATAAGTTTTAATTGTATTTTTCATCTTATTTGATTGTTACAGGAATTTCTTTTTTAATATCTCTTGAAGAATTCCCCACTTTTAAAGTGTATTTTCCTGGCTCAACTGTCCATTTTTTGGCAGTAACATCATAATAAGCTAATTCTTTTACCGGAACTTTAATTGTAACTGTTTGCGAAGATCCTGCTTTTACTAAAACTTTTGAGAATCCTTTTAATTCCTGAGCTGCACGGGTAATTTTAGAACCTGATTTTGAAGCGTATAATTGAACGACTTCTTTTCCATCCACTTTTCCTGTGTTTTTTACTTCAACAGAAACTGAGATTGTTTCATTTTGAGCATAATCCGTTTTATCTGCTTTAGCATTTTCAAAACCAAATGTTGTATATGATAATCCGTAACCAAAAGGATATAAAGGCGCAATATTTTTGGTATCAAACCAACGGTATCCTATTAAAATTCCTTCGGCATAATTTACTGTTTTTCCTCCGGGGAAACTGTTTGTGGCGTGTGCCGGAGAATCCATAATCGCTTTAGGCATTGTCCAAGGTAATTTTCCAGACGGATTTACTTTTCCTAATAATACATCTGCTAAAGCATTTCCTCCTTCAGAACCATTAAACCAAGACCAAACTACAGCTTGAGATTTTTTGCTGATATTTTCAATTTCAAAAGGCGCTCCGGCAACAAAAACTACAATTGTTTTTGGGTTTACAGCCAATACTTTCTGAATTAATTCTTCTTGTCCAAAAGGCAAATGCAAATCTCTACGATCAGAAGCTTCTGTTTCATAATCACGGTTTGAACCTGCAAAGATGATGGCAACATCCGATTTTTTAGCTGCTTCAACTGCTTCCTGAACTTTTGCCGGATCTAACTGATCGATTGTTACAGGACCATTTGAAGTAATATTTCCTAAATTTCCTTTATTTTTTTCGTCGTAACGTTCCAAATATCCTTCGGCATAATTGATTTTTATTGAAGATGGAAGTCTGTTTTTTAAACCTTCAAGAGGTGTAATTTCTCTTTTTGTTTTAACTCCCGCACCAAATCCGCCAAGAGCATTTTTCTTTATTGCGTTGTTTCCAATAACTGCGATAGATTTAATTCCATCTAATTTTAATGGTAATGCATTGTTTTCATTTTTCAATAAAACAACTGCTTCTGCAGCAATTTTGTAGGCATCCTGATAATGTGCTTCGGTTGCGATGCTTCCTTTTGCACGTTCGCCGCCGCCCATTGCTTTAACTTGGAATAAAACTCGTAAAATACGTTTTACATGAAGATCAATTTCTTTTTCTGAAACTTCTCCGGATTTAACTGCAGCGATTAATTTATCCGCAAGGAAAAATTCATTGAATGGTTTTGGTGTTCCCATTTCAATATCTAAACCATTTTTCAATGATTTTGCTGTAGAATGGACCGCAGCCCAATCTGAAACCACAATTCCTTTAAATCCCCATTCATCACGAAGGATTTTGTTTAGCATATAATCGTTCTCACATAAATATTCTCCTCTAAATTTATTGTAAGCGCCCATTATGCTGTATGCTTTTGCTTCTTTTACCGAAGCTTCAAACGCCGGAAGGTAAATTTCACGAAGTGTACGCTCGTCAATTTGTACATCAACATAATCACGATTGGTTTCCTGATTGTTTGCTGCAAAATGTTTTACACACGCCATTACATCTTTTTCCTGTAAACCTACAATTAAAGGCACGGCGATTTTTTTATTCAAAAACGGATCTTCACTCATGTATTCATAAGTTCTTCCTCCAAGCGGCGTTCTTACCATGTTGATGGCCGGCGAAAGCAGCATGTCTTTGTCTCTTGCACGTAATTCTTCTCCTAAACTAGTTCCGAAAGTATGCGCCATTTCTGCATTCCATGTTGCTGCCAGAGCGCCGCCTGCCGGATAATAAGTTGCAAAATCATTTGTCCACCCTGCCGGAGCCCAATTATCGCGTGAAATTTCTTCACGAACTCCAAGCGGTCCGTCGGCCATTTTTAATTCCGGAATTCCTAAACGTTTTACGCCTGCATTGGCGAACATACTGTTACCGTGCAGCATTCCAATTTTTTCCTCAAGTGTCATTTGAGAAATTAATTTATCTATTTCGGCATCATGTTCTGTACCGATTTCTTTTCCTATATATTCTTTTTGAGCTGATTCAGCATCTGAATTTTGTACTTCATTTTTGCACGAAACAAACAACATCACCGCCAGTGCCGCTGAGAAGTATATAAATTTGTTTTTCATTGATTGTGGTTTTTTAGTTTTTAGATTTTATAGTTAGTTTACTGTTTCACAAATCTAAACATATAAACGTCATTTTCGTTAATTGCAATTTCTCTATTGAATGTTCCTTTTGAATCGATTTTTATTTTTTCTGATGAAATCAAACAATCGTTATTTTTTTCTTTAAGCAATTTTACTTGTTCTTTACTCAATTGTTTTGGACTTTTCATTGCCAAGTAATCGGCATAAACATCGTGTGTTTTATAACCGACTTTGTAAATTTCTAAATCGTATTTTCCTTTTGCTAAATTGTCTAATTCGATTTTTAGAATTCCTTTTGATTTCGACGGTAAATCCTGAAGATAATAGGTTTGATTTAAAACTTTATCGCCCGGATGTGTATTGGTAAAATCCCAAAACAAAAGCTGTACATCGCCTTTTTCATTTTTAGTTATCCACGAATTTTTATCTGTATTTTGAAGTTCTGTTTCTCCTAATTTATTCATTAAATAATACGAGAAATAAGCAGGCTTTTTAATTCCCTGCGTGTTTAACAATCCGAAACCACCGTGAAAGGGAGTAAATCTTGGTCCTGCTTCTTCAAAAATATCGGTGAAAACCCAATACGACATGGAGTTTGCCGCATTGCCAACTTGTTTTATTTTCTGCAGAATATACGCTGCGGAATGGTAACTGTCGTGAATTGGATCTGCCGGAGTATATGAAGTGCTCCATTCTGTATAATGCAATTCCAGATTTGGTTTTGCCGAAGCTGCAATTTGTTTTCTTGAATTTAAAATATCTCCGCTTACGCTGAATTCATCCTGACTTAAAATAGTTCCCGAAGTTCCGAATTCGTCTAGATATCCATGTTTTACACCGTAAGTATGCGTCGAAATAAAATCGATTGGAACATTGTTCTTCGCACAAAAATCAATTGTTTCCGGAACCCATCCAGCACCCGCCGTTGCTGGGCCGCCGACTTTGTACTCTTTATTTACATTTTTTACTGCACGGGCTGCATATTCATATAATTTGAAATAATCCGCTTGAGTTCCTGTCCAGAAACCCGGTGATAAATTCGGTTCGTTCCAAACTTCAAAATACCATGTTTTTACTTCTTCTGCTCCGTAACGTTCTGTAAAATGCTGGGTTAAATTCTGAATTAAATCTTCCCATTTTTTATAATCTTTTGGTGGCGTTACATTTCCTTTCCACCAAAAAATAGTTTCTTTCCCGCTTGCCAATGCATTCGGCATAAAACCTAATTCTACGAATGGTTTCATTTTTAAGCTTACAATATAATCGAACAAAACATCAACATATTGGTAATTGTATTCGGGATTTCCTTTTTCATCTTCACGATAAACAGCCATATCATCTGTTAGTAAACCGTGCATTCGGATGTATTTAAAATCGCATTCTTTTTTAACTAATGCCAGTTGTTCCTGCCAGTCGGCGCGTAAACCTTCGTTTGCTCTTCCGGCTCCGATGCATTCTTTAAACATTGTGTTTAATTTTCCTGCTTCTTTGTTGTAATCGATTTTTATGATTCGGTTTTCAGCATTGTTATTTTGTCCAATAATTTGGATTGAATGAATTAAAACCAGTAGTATAAAAATTCTTTTCATATCTGTTCGGAATTACGTTGTGTTAGACGCACTGCTGTGCGTCTCTACGAATTGCGTTTCTACAAATTGTTCGTAATCGTTTTGTTGAGTAAACCCTACAGGTTTTAAAAACCTGTAGGGTTTGAATATGCGTAATTATAATTTCTTGAATCTAATTGCTGTTCCTCCTGCTCCGCCTAATTTTAATTTTAGCGAATCAGACGCTTTTACGGTTGTCTTCGAAATTGCTACTGCTTCGGGATTGTGCTTTTGATCTGTTCCTTCTGCATCAGCATAAATTTGTGCTTCGTAACTTGCATTTTTATCTAGGAAAGAAAGTGAAATTTCAAGTTCTCTTGGGTTTTCATTTGTTATACTTCCTAAAAACCAGTCGGCACTGTTTCTGTCTTTACGAGCCGTTGTGATGTATTGACCAATTTCTCCGTTTAATACTTTTGTATCTTCCCAATCTGTTGGCACATCTTTTAGGAATTGTAACGCTGGTTTTCCTTCGTAGTTTTCAGGAAGATCTGCAAGCATTTGAATTGGAGAATATGTTGTTACATAAATTGCCAATTGCTGCCCAACAGTTCCCTGAATTCTTTTTCCCGGATAACCTTGTTTTACCTCAACATCAAAAATTCCTGGTGTAAAATCCATTGGTCCGGAAAGCAATCTTGTAAATGGAATAATGCTTAAATGATTTGGCGGATTTCCTT
This sequence comes from Flavobacterium sp. NLM, assembly GCF_002210235.1. Lineage (NCBI taxonomy): Bacteria > Pseudomonadati > Bacteroidota > Flavobacteriia > Flavobacteriales > Flavobacteriaceae > Flavobacterium > Flavobacterium sp. NLM. Next base: position 37,449 of record NZ_LIAC01000016.1, on the reverse strand, counting down.
CGCTCCATGCATTGTATTCTTGTCCGCGCGCTGCTTCTCTCGAAACCATGTTCGGGAAAGTTCTGCGTTCTCCGGTATCTTTTATCGATTCGTGGTATAAAACGGCTAAATCATATTGTGCCGCTTTTTCTAAAATGTATCTGAAATAATTTACTCCAAACTGCCCGAAATGCATTTGCTTCATATTCAATTTAGAACCTACGTGACCAATTTTTACGGTATGAATTCCTAGTTTTTTGTATAAGGCAAAACCTTCGTCAACTTGTTTTAAGTAATTAATCAGGTTTGAACCTGTTTCGTGATATCCAATTAATTCGATGTTCTTTTTCTTTCCGTATTCCACCACTTTTTCTAGGTCGAAATTGTCGGCATTTTGAGTAAAACTGAACATGTGCATACGGTTTTCATACCAGCCCGGCGTCCAGCCTTTGTTCCAGCCTTCGATCAATAAATGATGAAAACCTTCTTTTGCAGTAAAATCAATATATTCTTCGGCATGTTTTGTAGTTGCGCCTTGTTTGTCGCTTTCCCAAAAAGTATATTTTCCAATGTGCATTCCCCACCAAATTCCTAAATATTTGTATGGTTTGAAATAGCTGTTTGTGTTTTTTAATTTGTTTGGTTCATTCAGATTTAAAATCAAATAAGACATAATTAAATCTGCTGGTTTTTCACCAATTTGAATGGTTCTCCAAGATGAAGTGAAGGTATCTTTTACACGAACTTTAACGCCGTCTGCCCATGGCACTAAATCTGTTTTTAATTGTGTGCCTTCATTGTTTACCAAAGTTGTACTGGCGTAATCGATTAGATTTGCTTCATGAAAACTTAATGCTAATCCGCTTTTACTTTCTATAGTTAATGGAGTCAAAACGGTGTCCAGTTTACTAACCGGAGCCGCTTCAAATAAATATTCGTCACGATTTTCTCTGTTTGCCGGAATCCACCATGCTTTTCCATCTTCTTTTAAATTAAAAGTCGTTTTTTCATCCATAATGAAAATACTGTCTTTTACATTTTGTTTTGGATATACATATCGAAAGGCAACTCCGTCATCAAAAGCCCTAAACTGAATTTCCAGTTTACGTTTGTTTCCTGTTTTTTGCTGTAATTCTACAGATAACTGATTATAGTGATTTCGGATATTTTTCTTTTCTCCCCAAACTTGTTCCCAGGTTTCATCAAAAGTGGAGTTTTTGACATTTTTGATTTCGAAGTTGGTACTAAAATCTTCATTTCCTTTCAATAAAAATCCTAAATCTGATGGTGTAATAATCTCGGTTTTTCCGTGTGAAACGGCATATTTTGGAGCATTTTTTACAAGCTCAAATTTGATTTTATTTTGTCCGTTTGGCGATGCTAGTTCGTATGAACTTTTATTTTTCTGACTGTATCCAATCGAAATTGAAAGTAATAAAGCGGGAAGAATCAGGTGTTTTTTCATGATATTTTTCTTAATTCATTTTTAATAAATCGGGCGTTGCAAAGCTTTCGCCCGATTTAGAAACTCAACAAAAACTTATTTTTATCCTTAGTTGGGATTATTTTTTTAGGCCACAGATTTCACAGATTAAAATGATTTTTTTTAAAATTCTTTGTCTGTTTTTATTCTCGCAGATTTTGCAGATTGAGCCGATTTTAATCTTTTTAATTCTTTTAATTGATTTTAAAAATTAAAAAAATCTGCATGATCTGCTAAATCTGCGAGAGTAATAATCCTTTTAATCTGTGCAATCTGTGGCCTATCTCTTTATTTTATCCACTCTGTTTTAAAAGTGGTTTTTCCGTTTAATGGGTTTGCAGTTACGTCAAAATTGTTTCCGTTTTTGGTCACTTTTATTTCCTGAACGGCAGTGTCATTTGGTAAAAATACTTTGGCTGTCGCCGAAGTTGTTTTGTCACTAGCATATACTTTCAACGTTAATTTACTCCAATCCATGTCTTTTGTAGACTGTGCTAAACCAATGTGAGGCAATGCAGTTCCATCTTTTACCAAAACGACAATTGGCACCTCACCGGCTTTGATTTTATGCCAGCCCGATTGGTATACTTTTTTAGTTTGGTAATCGATCCAAGTTCCTTCCGGAAGATAAACATCTCTTTCTGTTACTTCTTCAAAAAGCGGTGCAACCAAAATACTTGATCCAAATAAATATTCATTATCCACTAACCAGGCTCCCGGATCATTTGGATATTCTACAAATAAAGCACGCATCATAGGTAAACCTTTTTGAGAACTTTCTTTTGCCTGAGCATAGATATATGGCATCAATTCGTAACGCATATTATCTGCTTTTCTAAATCCTTCAAGGAAATCTTTGCTGTATAACCAAGGTTCGCGCGGAGGTTCTCCGTGGCTTCTTACGTGTGAAGTGAACATTCCGAAAGGTGCCCATCTTCTGTATAAATTCTCTGGCGATTTTGTTGCAAATCCTCCAACATCATGACTCCAGAAACTGAATCCGCTTAGACCTAATGAAAGTCCGCCGCGTAATTCTGCCGACATTGCTCCATTTGAAGTTTCGGCATCTCCTCCCCAATGTAACGGATAACGCTGCGATCCTGCCCAAGTACTTCTTGCCCAAATTAAAGTATAACCTTTTTCTTTTTGGGTAATTTCGGCGACAGCTTTATTATATCGTAATGGACATAAATTGTGCTCATAAAAACCTGTTCTTCCTGAATGGTAAATTCCGTCTGGCGGAGCTGCTTCTCCAAAATCAACTTTAAAAACTGAAACACCTTCGTCAAATAATTTTTTCAATTTTCCCTGATACCAGGTTACTGTTTCGGGATTTGAGAAATCTAAAACAGCATCTTCATACGGAAGGTTTCCTTTTCTGTCTCTTACCGCAAGGTTTTTATCCATGATTTCAGGGAACAAAGTATTTTTTGGAGTGAAATAGGGTAATTGCCATAAACATACATGAAAACCATCTTCTTTTAAATCTGACATCATTTTTGTTGCATCTGGGAAACGCGCTTTTGCAAACTCATAATTGTTTCTCCAGTCAACATCAAACCAACCTGTATCAAAATGAATTACATCGGTTGGAATTTTGTATTTGCGTAAATCTTTTGCTACTTCTCTTCCTTCTTTTTCTGAGAAATACGTAATTCGGCTCATCCAAAATCCGAAAGACCAAAGCGGCGGCATAGCAGCTTTTCCGGTTAAATTGGTATATTGATCTAAAACATCTTTTGGCTCTCCAATAAAGAAAAACAAATCGGCTTCGTCGTCACCAATGTACATTTCGTTGGCACTTCCAAAATATTTTCCAAAGTCAACAGTTATTGGTGTTGAATGATGCATGAAAACTCCATAACCACGGCTGCTCATGTAAAACGGAATTGGTTTGTACATGGTTTCATTCTGAATTCCGTTTGCATCATCTGTCCATAAAACAACTTTTTGTCCGCGTTTGTTGAATTGTGTGAATGATTCTCCACAACCAAATATTTTTTCATCTGGCTCTAAGCTGAAAGCCGCCCCCATACTTCTTGAATAATCGCTGTTTCTACGCACATACGAGAATGGAAGTGTTGGCGTATAGGTATTTTTAAAATCGGTATCGTGAAGTGTACTGGTCAGCAATTTTCCGTTTTCATCGTAGATTTTTACGTGCCACGGTTTGGTCAAAATTTCAACTTTTCCATGTTTGCTTATATAACTGTGACCGCCTTCAATTTTAGAATATTTCCATAATTCAGGATGATTTGGCGCAACGCCGTCAACGAGCATTAGAGATTCTTTTTGCGGATGAAATTGCGGTCCCGAAGTGGTTTTTATTCTGATCGTTCTATCAGAAACAAACTGAATTTCGAATGGCAAAACAGGAGATTCTTCATATTCTGTTGTTGGAAATTCGTTTGCTTTTTCTACATCAGGTTTCATCATCATATTGTTGAAGGCCTGACGCGTTTTGTAATTGTATCTCAAATATTTTATAGTTCCTTTTCCGGTTGCCGGATCGAAAGAAGCTAGTTCATCGGCAAAATAAAACGTGTTCAGGTAATTCTGAAAATCTTTGCTGATGTCTATTGGAGCGTTTAACACATCTGCATTTTGGATTTGTGCCGATGCTTTTGGCGTAAGCAGCAATCCAAACATACAGATTGAAAACAAAGTGGTTAGTTGTGTGTTTTTCATTGGTAATATTCTAGATGTTAGTTCTCCTGCAAGGTTTTCAAAACCTTGTAGGTTTGTATTTTTTCTTCTATTTAAAATCTCATTTTATTCATCCTGCAAGGTTTTTCAAACCTTGTAGGTTTTGTGTAGACTTATCTAAAACTTAATTATACCTACAAGGTTTTGGAAACCTTGCAGGAATGTTGACGTTGTATTATTATTCTGTTGTGATTACTATTGTTGCGGGTTTTAATCCTTTTGCTTTTGCGGTTAATTCCACTCTTCCTGTTTTATCTCCAGATTGTACAATAACCAGACATTTTCCAGCCAAAGCAGTATGTTTATTTCCTTTATACGATTCGTGACTTACGGGATCTCCGCTGCAAACGCCTACAATTTTTCCATTTCCTGTTAATGAAAAATTGATTTCGTTATTGGCATTTGGAACCAAAGTTTCTTTCTCATCTAAAATATCTACAGTCACAAACGACAAATCATTTTTGTCGGCTTTAATGGTACTTCTGTCTGCGGTTAGTTTTAATTGCGAAGGATTTCCGGCTGTTTTGATTTCTTTTTCTAAAACTGTTTTTCCGTTTTTACGAGAAATGGCTTTTAGTGTTCCGGCCTGAAAAGGAATTCTCCACATTACGTGTAAATCGTCTCCTTTTTTGCTTCTTTTTCCAACTGATTTTCCGTTTACGAAAAGTTCGACTTCATCAGCATTATTATAGTATGCCCAAACGTCGACAGTTTGTCCGGCTTTCCAGTTCCAATGTGGAAAAACGTAAAGCACGGTTTTGTTTGTCCATTCGCTTTGGTACATATAATAAACGTCTTTTGGGAAACCGGCTAAATCTACAATTCCGAAATACGAACTTACTGATGGCCATTCGTATGGAGTTGGTTCTCCGATATAATCGAAACCTGTCCAGATATACATTCCCGAAAGGAAATCGTGTTTTTTAATGACTTTCCAGGTTGCTTCATGCGTTGAACCCCAAGGCGCCTGAACCTGATCGTAAGCTGAAACGGTGTTTCCGGGATTTCCTTCTGTAAATTTAAGATCCCATCTTACAGGCCATTTTTTTATAGTATCAGAAACAGCATCATAATAACCTCGAGTTTCTAAACCTGAAGTTGTTTCGGTTGCTATAAATGGTGTGTTTGGGAAATTCTTTTGATGATATTCATAGGTTTGATGCGCATAATTATATCCGATAAGATCTAAAATACCTGATTTTGCAATGGCATTAAACTGAACATTCTTCTTTTCAAATTGCAGTGTTACGGCGTCAATATTCATATTTACCGGCGGATTCATTGCTGCTGTAAGCGGGCGGGTTTTATCGTTTATACGAACGATTTCTGCCAATTCTTTGGCAATTTCAACACCTGTTTCATTCCATTGTTCCGGAATTTCGTTTCCAATACTCCATATAAAAATACTTGGGTGATTTCGGTCACGGCGTAATTGATCTGCTAAATCTTGTCTATGCCATTTGTCCCAATCATTTGCATAATCGTATTTGGTTTTGTTTTGTTTCCACATGTCGAAAGCTTCATCCATAACAATGAAACCCATTTTATCACATACATCTAAAAGTTCCGGGGCAGGTGGATTGTGAGAAGTTCTGATTCCGTTTACGCCCATTTCTTTCAGAATTTCTAACTGACGTTCGATTGCGCGCGTATTGATTGCAGAACCCAGAGGCCCTAAATCGTGATGCATGCAGACTCCCTTTATTTTTACTTGTTTTCCGTTTAAAATAAAACCTTTGTTCAAATCAAATTTAAAATCCCTGATTCCGAAATTCGTTTTGTATTGATCAACGATTTTATCATCAACCAAAATTTCGGTAACAGCGGTGTACAATTCCGGTTTTTCAACTGACCATAAAACTGGCGATTCTACTTCTGCTTTTACATTTAGCAATGTGCCGCTTTTTGGAGTAAGCGTTATATATGTAGTGGAGCCTGATGTAACTTTTTTATCTTCCTTATAAATGGTAGTTACTAATGTTAACTTTTTTGATTCTAAATGATCGTTCTGAATTCGAGTTTCAATATTTACCAAAGCTTTTTCAGCAGTAACTTTTGGAGTTGTGACATAAGTTCCCCAATGTTCTACATGAAGTTTATCTGTAGTTTCTAACCAGACATTTCTAAAAATTCCTGATCCTGAATACCAGCGTGAATTTGGCTGTTTTGAATTGTCAACCTTTACAATTATTTCGTTGGTCTTTTCTCCATAATTTAAGTATGGCGAAAGCTCATATTGAAAGCCAATATAGCCGTTTGGACGTTTTCCTAAATAATGTCCGTTTATCCAGACTTCGCTGTTTTTATAAACACCGTCGAAGGTTATTGATATTTTTTTATTTATATCTTCTTTTGATATTTTAAAAGTTTTTTTATACCAACCTAAGCCTCCATTTAGTGATCCACCCCCATATCCAGCTGGGCTTTTCTCATCAAATTTGCCTTCGATGCTCCAATCATGCGGAAGATCTAAGGTTCTCCATTTGGTTGAAGTTCCAATGGTATCTTTATTTGTTAAACTATCATTTAAATGAAAACTCCAGTCTGCATTAAAAGAGATTTTTCGGTTTGAAAAAGTATTTTCTTTACTGCAGGAACTTAATAAAAACATCGCAGAAAAAATCAAAACTGAAAGTCTGCTTAGATATTTAAATGTGGTTTTCATAGATAGTAGTTTTTGTGGTTTGTATAACAAATATAAACATACCGATAGGTGTCTGTATCGATCCCCTACCGGTAGTTTTCTTTTTTATAATTTATTATGGTTTAGGCTTGTAATGAAAAACGATTAAACAAACGCCTTCTCCGGTTCTGCTTTGGTTACGAATAACAGCGAGACGCAATGAATTATCTTTAAGTTCAACCACTTTTACACTGTACCAAATAGCGCAATCTGCATAATAATCTCCACCATACAGCATTTCTACACCTCCATTAAAGATTAATTTATTATTGGCGATTTCAAAACTATATGTTCCTTTTTTGGTTGTCTGCACATTACTGCTAATTGCTGTTTGTTTTACGGTAGTATTGTAACCTCCGTTCAAATCAAAATACATTTCTCCCCAGTCTTTGCTTGGCATGATCCATGAGTTACTTGCATAATCCGGAAACCAGTTCCAGTTGTCTCCAGATGCGGCAGGATAGTCTAAACCTGCCCAGCCAACCGGATCAATAAAATCTAATACCCAAGTTTTACCTGCTACGCCATTAGTCAGCATGGCCCATTTTGGATCGCTGAAATACGTTTCGTCATTTTCTTCAACATTTACTTCTACCGGGGCTGCATCTACAGAACCTCCTCTTGTATAAGCCGTAAAATAAACCGTATACTTTCCTGCAAAAGGAAATGTAATTTGATCTTCACCTTTATTAGAATGTCCTAATTCATTACCATTTCCGTCTACATATCTCCAATATGGAATTACTTCCGGATCTTGATTTTTTAAGATTACAATATTCTTATTTGCGGCATTCTGTGTTACCGAAAACTTAAGTGTTGACGATGTTAAAGTCACTGCTGGCAAACTCTCGCGATCTTCTACCGGCTCGCATGAAAACAGTAGTGAGCTTAGTGTTATGGCAGCTATTAAAATATATAATATACGTTTCATAATAGTTTGTTTTTAGTTAATTACCAACCTGGATTTTGTGAAATAGTACCGTTAGAAAGAACTATTTGAGATTGCGGTAATGGAAACCAGCCTTGCGTTTCTGTTCTAAATGTTACATTAAATTGAGAATCAACATTTGCATTATCAATTTCAGCTTTAGCTACAGCAACTCCTTGTCTGATTAAATCGAAATAACGTAATCCTTCCAGAGCTAATTCTAATTGGCGCTCTTTCATGATTGCAGCTTTATTAAAATTAGCCACTGTTAATCTGTGATTTGTATCTTTAAAAGCTCTGTCACGAACCCTGTTTATATCTGCCAATGCCAAAGCACTGTTAGTTTCTAAATTTAATTCGGCAGCCATTAACAATACATCCGAAAAACGAATAACAGCAAAATCCTGATAGTTGTCAATTTGGAAATTTCCTCCGTTTGCTTCTACAATACTTACTCCTGCATCATTGTTAATTGGGCAGTATTTTTTCCAGGAATATCCTGTGTATTGACGCTGCTCTCTTGCTACCGGATCAAAATTTAAAGGATTTCCTTTATAGCTTTCATTTTTATAATCAATGATTGTTGCATCTCTGCGGGTATCTCCCGGTTCGTAAGCATTATACAATTTAGGCGTAACAGTTGCGCCGCCCCATCCTGTTGCATAAGGACCAATTGCGCCGCCTCGAGGTGCGATATCAACCTGAAAACGATTTCCTTCATTCAAATTCCAGTCTCCTTTTCCTGAACCATTAAAGCGAACAGCCCAAACCATTTCTGTATTATCTTCTCCGGCAAATTTGTCGAAAGATGCTGCTAACCAAAGATTAGCAAAATCAGCAACTAATCCGTGTCCGCTGTTATTCACTACATCATTAATATAAGTAACGGCTTGTGCTTTAGTTATAACTCCTGCTAAATCCGTTTTTTTGTAATAATCAGTGTAGAATAAAAATGTTCTTGCCAAATAAGCTTCTGCAGCCCATTTTGTAATGCGTCCGTAATTAGCATTTCCTGCCTGAGAATAATTGTCATTGTTTAAATTATCTGAAGCGAATTTTAAATCATTTGCTATCAAAGCGTATGTTACCTCAGCCGGTTGTCTTGGCAATAAAAATTCGCTTGCCTTAATAGTATGGTCTAATGGCACAATATCTCCAAACATTTTAGCTGCCATAAAGTGGAAATGTGCTCTTAAAAAACGAGCTTCTGCTTCGTATCTTGTTTTTAAAGCAGTATCAGATCCCCAGTTTACTCTATCCAGATTTTCTAATAAAATGTTGGCTCTGTAAATTCCTAAATAAGCATATTTCCATACATCGGCATTCATTTCTTTATTCGAAACAAATAAAAATCTATCCCATTCGATATCTGTCTGCGCATCGGCAATACCATATCCTCCAAAACAATCATCAGAAGCCTGTTCACTAATCAATAAAGGCCCGCCGTAAGCTTCACGCTGCAATACATCATAAACAGCAATCAATCCTGAATAAGCATCGGCTGGTGTTCTATAAAAATTCTCTTCAACTTTGGTTGTAGAAGGCTCCGTATCTAGAAAATCATTTGAACAAGCTCCTAAAACGAACAAGCTTGAGACAGCTAATAATTTTATATATTTTTTCATCGTTTTCATAATTTAAAAGTTAACATTTAGACCCATCATGTACGTACGAGGCTGTGGGTAATATCCAACATCAATTCCTTTTGCCCACGGTTGTGTTAAGTTACCGTTGCTGTCTCTTGCAGTATTACCAAATCCAATTTCAGGATCCATTCCTTTATATTTTGTAAAAGTGAATAGGTTATTAGCCGCAACATACAATCTGAATTTGCTGAAGAAGTTCAACTTGTTTGTCAATTTTGTTAAATCACAACCAAAAGTTGCATTCTTAATTCTGAAGAAATCAGCATTTTGAACATATAAATCAGAAAACTTCGTGTAATTCCCATTTGAATCTGTTCCGTAAGTAACTCTTGGAACTCTGTTAGAACTTCCTTCTGTAGTCCATCTGTTTAAAACATCTGTAGTATAGTTTGTGTAACCGCGTGTTGGATCATGAATGCCGAAAACATTTTGGTTTCCTGCAACTCCATAAGTATTAACCGTTAAGTCAAATGCTTTGTATGATAAGTCAAAATTTAAACCGTAAGTAAAATCAGGGTTTGGATCTCCAACTTTGGTTTTATCATTAGCATCAATTTTTCCATCTCCATTTAAATCTACAAAACGAACATCTCCAGGCGCTGCACCCGGTTGTGCGCTTGCTGCAACTTCTGCCGCATTCTGAAAAATTCCTGCTGTTTTTAATCCGTAGAAATAACCTATTGGCTGTCCAACCTCAACACGGTTCAACTCATCTGTTCCTTGGAATAATAAATTTGGATCTCCATGAATAATACCTTCGCTGTTTGCAACTCTAAGTACTTTGTTTTCATTGTGCGAAAGATTTGCGTTTACAGCAAAATTCCAATTTTCATTAAATTGAGTATGATAGGCTAAAGCAATTTCAAATCCTTTATTTTGAATATCTCCTCCATTAATATAAGGAGCTGTAGCACCTGCATAAACTGGAATTGATGCTAAAACCAGCCAGTCTTTTGTTTTTTTATCGTAGTAATCAAATGTTAATGAGAAGTTTTTAAACAAAACAGCATCAAATCCAAGATCTAATTGCTCAGATGTTTCCCATTTTAAGTCAGGATTTGAAAGCTGATCCGGGCTTGCACCTGTTTGCAGCGTTTCTGTTCCTGTCCCAAAATGATAGTTTTTATTGTACGAACTAATCGTTGACATATAAGAAAAAGCAGGAATTTGATCGTTACCATTTTGTCCCCAGCTTGCTCTGATTTTTAATGAATTTAAAACTTTATTTTCTTGAAAGAAAGCTTCTTTATCAACATTCCAACCTGCAGAAACTGATGGGAAATATCCATATCTGTTTGAAGCGGCAAAGTTTGATGAACCGTCTCTTCTTAAAGTTGCTGTAAATAAATATCTGTTGTTGAAATCATACAATAAACGTCCGAAATAAGACTGAATTCCATAATCTCCACGATTTCCTTTTACTGTATTTGATGTCTGATCTGTAGCATTACTTAAATAAGCATGAGCAAAATCATCAAAAGTTAAGTTTTTACCCGTTGCTTCCATGAAATCTGACGTGTTTTTTTTGGCAGAAGTACCAACTAATACATCAAAATTGTGAACTCCGTTTAAAGTTCCTTTGTACTGAACCGTGTTTTCAAAAATCCATCCTAAAGATTTAGTTGCATTTTGAGTCACGCTCGAAACCGTATTATTATCATTTGAAGAAAGAGAATAAACCGGTTTGAAAGAACGGTAATTACTATCTGTCATATCAACACCAAAACTTGTTCTGTAAGTGAAATTTTTAAAGAATTTTAATTCTGCAAAAATGTTTCCTACGTAACGGTTTGATTTTGTTTCATTGAAGTTATTATAATACAATGATCCAAGCGGATTGCTGATATCTGCTGAAATAGAAGAATGGGCAAAACCTCCATTGGCATCATAAGCCGCATCAATTGGCGCTGCATTCAAAAAGCTTCTGATGGCATTACTGTAAATTCCCTGATCTGCAACTCCTGAACTTTTAATATTGGCGAAAGAGAAGTTTTCTCCAATTTTCAAATAATTTTCAATTACTTCTGAAGTTGAATTTACATTGAATGTAATACGATCATATTGCGATTGATTTGTCGAACCGCCAATCATACCTTCTTGCCCGTAATAGGATAATCCGGTTGCAATTGTAGATTTTTTATCACCACCGCTAATAGTAAGCGAATGATTTTGTTTTATTGCTCCTTCATTAAACAAATCATCCTGCCAGTCATGATTTGGAAACGCAGCGATTTGTGCCTGCGTATATAATGGCGTTAAACCAGAATTTACACGCGCTTCATTCATAATAGTTGTATATTCCTGTGTATTCAATAAATCCAGTTTTTTAGCTACTTGCTGAAAACCTGTATAAGAATTAAAAGACACGTTCATTTTACCATCTTTTCCTTTTTTTGTTGTTACCAAAATAACTCCATTTGCTGCTCTGGCTCCATAGATAGATCCTGCAGAAGCATCTTTTAAAACGTCAACTCTTTCTATAGAAGAAGGATCAAGATATCCAATTCCGTTATCTACAACAACTCCATCCACTACATAAAGAGGCGTATTATTTCCTGCTGTTCCAACTCCACGAATGTTTACGGCCATTCCCGCTCCCGGCTGCCCAGAAGTTGAAGTAACATTTACACCCGCAGCCTGACCTTGCAAAGCATTTGTAACATCTAAAGTCGCTACCTGCTGAATGTCTTTTCCTGAAACTAATGAAGTTGCGGCAGTATTTACCTTTTTCTTTTGTGTTCCGTATCCGATAACTACAATTTCCTTCAATTCTGCAGTTTCTTCCTGCATGGTAACATTGATAGTTTTTTGAGTTCCCACTGTTACTTTCTGTGTTTTAAATCCAATAAAAGTAAAAACAAGAACGTCTCCTGCTTTTGCCTCTATTTTATAATTTCCATCAAAATCGGTTGCGGCACCAATTTTAGTTCCTTCTACAGAGACAGATGCTCCGGGAACGCCCATTCCGTCAACAGCCGATGTTACAATTCCATTCACAGATCGGGATTGTGCCTGAGCAAAAGCCGACTGCATCATAAATAAGCTAAACAACAGCGTCGTGCAAAACGAGAGCATTGTTGTTTTAATACAATATTTGCTTTTCATAGTAAATAAGAGTTGGTTTAAATTAAGTTAGTTACGTTTATTGTGATCAAAGTGTAAGTTCTTTTTCTCTATAATTTACCTTCTCATTCTAATTCAAAAGTTAGTTTTTTAAAACTTATAGTCATTTTGAATTTATCTTATGGTAAATTTGACTACAAGTGTAAAACTTTTTTTCTATTTTAGCAAAATATTGAGGTTATTTTTTTTCTATTCTGATTTATGGGGATTCGTTTTTGTCAATTCGATAAGATTAAAGATTAAAACGAAATAAAAAATATCAAAAAAATAACGCTATAGCGTTTTGACAATCAATCGTTTAAAAGATTTTTATTTAAAATTTAATTTTTCATCGTAATTTCAATCAGCTGATTATCAATTTTTTGATCTGTTAAAAAAATATTAAGTAATCAAAAAAGACAGTTATGCATTTTATTTGTTTAATTTGTCAAAATTTATTTCGCATATGGATAAAAAAGTAGATGCCGACTCTGTTGCAAAAAGCGAACAAAATGCAATGAATGCAATCACGATTGACTGCGTTGTTTTTGGTTTTGATGAAGGAAGTCTGGAAGTACTTTTAGTCCAGCACGCAGAAGGTATCAGTAAAGGAAAATGGGGTTTACCCGGCGGATGGATTTATAAAAAAGAAAGTACTGATGATGCTGCACATCGTTTATTAAACGAACTTACGGGTTTAGATAACATTTATCTGGAGCAGTTAAAAGCTTTTGGAGATCCGGATCGTTTCCCGCTTCGACGTGTTATCACTATTGGATATTATGCGCTTGTAAAAAGAGAAGATTATAATATTAAAGCGGGTTTTACAGCTTCTGACGCCAAATGGTACAAAATCAACAGTATACCTGATTTAATTTACGATCACAACGAAATTTTATCTTATAGTATACAAAATCTTCGCAACCGCGTTCGTCAGGCACCTATTGGATTTAATCTTTTACCGGAAAAATTTACTTTGCTGCAGTTAATGCATCTTTATGAAGAAATTCTGGGAATTGAAATGGATAAATCTAATTTCCGCCGAAAAATTCTGCATATGAAATTATTGGTTGCTTTAGACGAAAAACAGCAGGATGTTTCACACAGGGCGGCAAAATTATATAAGTTCGATCCTGATATTTACAAAAAACTGACTGAAAAAGGTTTCAATTTTGAATTTTAAAAAACAAGCATAAAGGCTAAAATGGCAACAGTATCTTCTACAAAAACTTCTAAAACCGAAAGCAAATCTGCTTTAAATAATGCGACAGCAATTGACGGAATTTCAATTGACTGTGTCATTTTTGGTTTTAAAAAAGAAAGTCTTGAAGTGCTATTGGTTCAGCATGCCGGCGGAGAAAGTGAAGGAAGCTGGGGCGTATTAGGAGGATGGCTGAAAAGAGAAGAAAGTGCCGATGATGCTGCGCAGCGTATTTTGTATGAACTTACAAGTCTGGATAATATATATCTGGAGCAGTTAAAGGCTTTTACAAACCCGGGTCGTGTTCACGATCGCCGCATTGTAACTATTGGATATTATACACTAGTAAATCAGGAAGATTATAATGTTAGAGCTAGTATAGCGGTTCGTGAAGCAAAATGGTGTAAAATAAATGAGGTTCCGAATTTAATTTTTGACCATAACGAGATTTTAAATTTCAGCTTACTGCAGCTTCGAAACCGCGTTCGTCAGGCGCCAATTGGTTTTAATCTTTTACCTGAAAAATTTACTTTACTGCAATTAATGCATCTTTATGAAGAAATACTGGGAATTGAATTGGATAAGTCTAATTTCCGCCGAAAAATTCTGCATATGAAGCTGCTTTTGGCACTCGATGAAAAGCAGCAGGATGTTTCGCACAGAGCTGCAAAACTCTATAAATTTGATGCCGAAATCTACAAGAAACTGACTGAAAAAGGATTCAATTTTGAGTTTTAATTAAAAAATTGAATTCTACGATTTAACTATCCATCGTACATCATTCCAGAATCCAAAACTTTGCGCTATCTTTGCCCCTTAATAAGAGGCGTTAAAACAATTGTTATAGCGCAATTTGCATCCAAAAAAACACTTAAAATCGATTAGAGAACTGATATATTAAAATGAAGAAGATACGTAACTTTTGCATTATTGCACACATTGACCACGGTAAAAGTACACTGGCAGACCGATTATTGGGCGCTACTCAAACTGTTACAGCTCGTGAGGAAAAAGCACAATTGCTTGACAACATGGACTTGGAGCGCGAGCGCGGTATTACCATTAAAAGTCACGCCATACAAATGGAATATACTTATAAAGGTGAAGAATATATCTTAAACTTAATCGATACTCCGGGGCACGTTGACTTTTCATACGAAGTTTCTAGATCGATTGCTGCCTGCGAAGGTGCACTTTTGATTGTTGATGCGGCACAAAGTATTCAGGCGCAGACTATTTCTAACTTATATTTGGCTTTAGAGAATGACTTGGAAATTATTCCGGTTTTAAATAAAGTTGATTTACCCAGTGCTAATCCAGAGGAAGTAAGCGACGATATTATTGATTTATTAGGATGTAAATTAGAAGATATTATTCATGCTTCTGGAAAAACTGGTTTTGGTGTTGAAAATATTTTAGCAGCTATTATCGAAAAAATTCCTGCTCCAAAAGGAAATCCTGATGAACCGTTACAGGCTTTGATTTTTGACTCGGTTTACAATCCGTTTCGTGGAATCGAAGTTATTTTTAGAGTTGTAAATGGTGAAATTAAAAAAGGTCAGAAAATTAAATTCATGGCTACGGACAATGAATATTTTGCTGATGAAATTGGAACTTTAAAATTAAATCAAGTTCCTAAAAGCGTAGTTTCTGCCGGAGATGTTGGTTATTTGATTTCTGGAATTAAGGAAGCGCGCGAAGTAAAAGTTGGTGATACGATTACGGATGCAAAAGTTCCAACTACGAATATGATTACTGGTTTTGAGGACGTAAAACCAATGGTATTTGCCGGAATTTATCCTGTTGATACTGAAGATTACGAAGATTTACGTTCTTCGATGGAGAAATTACAATTGAATGATGCTTCGTTAGTATTTACTCCTGAGAGTTCTGCAGCGTTAGGGTTTGGTTTCCGTTGCGGATTCTTAGGAATGCTTCACATGGAAATTATCCAGGAACGTTTAGAGCGTGAGTTCGATATGACTGTAATTACTACAGTTCCTAACGTTTCGTATTTGGCTTATACTAAAAAAGAGCCTGAAAAAGCATTAATTGTAAACAATCCTTCTGATTTGCCGGAACCTTCAAAACTGGACAGAGTTGAAGAACCATATATTAAAGCTACAATTATTACAAAATCTGATTTTGTTGGAAACGTAATGAGTTTATGTATCGAAAAACGTGGTTTAATTACAAACCAAACGTATTTAACAACTGAAAGAGTTGAATTGAATTTTGATATGCCTTTGGCCGAAATTGTATTCGATTTTTACGATCGTTTAAAAACTGTTTCTAAAGGTTATGCTTCTTTTGATTATTCTCCTATCGGAATGAGAACTTCGAAATTAGTTAAACTTGACGTTCTTTTAAATGCTCAAACTGTTGATGCGCTTTCTGCATTGATTCACGAAGATAACGCGTATAACATCGGTAAAAAAATGACCGAAAAATTACGTGAATTAATTCCGAGACAGCAATTCGATATTCCAATTCAGGCTGCAATTGGGGCTAAAATTATCGCTCGTGAAACTATTAAAGCACTTCGTAAAGACGTTACTGCAAAATGTTACGGTGGAGATATTTCGCGTAAGCGTAAACTTCTTGAAAAACAGAAAAAAGGTAAAAAACGTATGCGTCAGGTAGGAAACGTTGAGATTCCGCAAGAAGCGTTTATGGCTGTTTTGAAATTGAATGATTAATTTTTTTAGAAGAAAGAATCAAGATAATAGAATATAGATTTAAACCCGATGACTTACGTTATCGGGTTTTTTATTTTCTTTTGCGTTATGGATTTTCCCCACACAGATTGGGGAGAGACACACTGCAGTGCATCTACGTAAAGTATGTCGACAACAGCAAAACCAAACGGAATAAAATATGGATTTACTGGACGTAGACGCACTGCTGTGCGCCTCTACGGATATACTTTGTGAAAATATATTTCTACTATGTCTATTTCCCCACACAAAATTGGGTAGAGACGCACAGCAGTGCGTCTACGCAAAGTATGTCGACAACAGCAGAAACCAAAACGGAATAAAATATGGATTTACGAGACGTAGACGCACTGCTGTGCGTCTCTACAGATATACATTATGAAATATTTCTAACCTGCCTATTTACGACACAGAATTGTAGAGACGCACAGCAGTGCGTCTACGCAAAGTATGTCGACAACAGCAAAAACCAAAGGGAATAAAATATGGATTTACTGGGCGTAGACGCACAGCTGTGCGTCTCTACAGATGTAAATTATGGATAATTTAACCAATGAATCTGTCCTAATTTGGGACAGGTTTTTTATTTCTTTAAACTCTGAACCTTTGTATCTTTGAACTTTGTAACTTTTCAAAAAACCTCTAAACCTTCAAAAGAAAAAAATGCTCGACGAAAGCCCAAAACGATTTGACCGAATTGTTGCCATCCTGATTCAATTACAATCTAAAAAAATTGTAAAAGCACAGGAATTGGCCGATCGTTTTGATTGCAGTCTGAGAACAATTTACAGAGATATTCGAACTCTTGAAGCTTCGGGAGTTCCTATTTACAGCGAAGCCGGAGTTGGTTATGCTTTGATGGAAGGTTACCGACTTCCGCCAGTAATGTTTACACGCGAAGAAGTAAGCAGTTTTATCGCTGCTGAAAAACTGATGCAGAAATTTACCGATCCATCTTTAGGAAATCATTATGCATCGGCGATGTATAAATTGAAATCCGTTTTGCGAAGTACTGATAAAGATTGGGTTTCAAACATAGAATCACGAGTTGTAATGAGCACAGCGGAGCCAATGTTCAATGATAATTCACCTAATACTTTATCGCTGCTTTTTGAAGGTATTGCAGAGAAAAAGCAGATTTTACTTTTGTACAAAACTTTTGACGCCGATGAAACTACACAAAGAAACATAGAGCCTGTGGGCGTTTTTCACGATAATAACAATTGGTATTTTTTAGGATATTGCCATTTGCGACAAGATTATCGTCAGTTTAGAACAGATAGAATTCAGGGTATTAAAAAAACAGATTGTGATTTTACAATCGAACACGATGCTTTAGAAACTTATTTAAATAAAACAGAAACTTGCCCAACGACAAAAGTCCGTATTTTAATTGAGAAGAAAATTGCAAGATATTTGTCCACCGAAAAAAAATATCACGGCTTTATTTCTGAAAAAGAAATCGACGACAAAATAGAAATGACGTTTATGTGCCGCGATATTGACAGCGGTTTTCCGCGTTGGTTTTTAATGTTTGGAGATCATGCTGAAATTCTTGAACCGCAAATTTTAAAAACGCGAACTTTAGAATTACTGGAAATCAACAGACAAAGACTTTTATAAAAAAAACTCCCGAGAGATTATCTTTCGGGAGTTTTTTATTTTATTTCTGTTTTACAACATTATAAAAATTATAATCTGTATTTGAGGCGTCGGTAATTCCGATGTTTCGGCCCATTGTTACAATCTGGCCTCGGTGATACGTTCCGTGATTAATAACCTGGATTAAATAATCGGCAATTGGCTGTTCGCATTCAAACCACGGATTAACGATTTTAACTTCTTTAACTAAATCTTCTTCTGACAATGAATTGATAAGATGTTTCAATTTTGTCGATGAATTTAATAAGCCTGCAAAGATTTCTTCTTTAGATAATTCGGTTTCCGGTTTCTTTTCTGACATATCTTTTTCAGCAATAACAGAAAACCAATATTCTTCAGTAGACCAAATATGGTCGAGTGTTTTTACAATTGTTGAAAAACTCGAAGGTACTTCTGCATAGAGCAATTCATCAGATTTCGGCGAAAGCCAATTTATAAATTGCTGATTTACCCATAAATTATAATCTGCATAATTGGTCATTATCTTTTTTAAACTCATAGCCATTAATTTTAGATTTATTCAATAAAGTTACAATTTTATCAGATTATCTTTCCCAAAAAAATGGTGGTTCGATATTTAAAGCTCTTAAATATACATAAGCCTGTCCACGGTGATGAACTTCATTATCAATAAAATATAAAATATTCTGAATAACAGGAAACTCATATTGTCCAAAAAGATTAAAAGTTTCGCTGAAATCTTCAATAGACAATTGTTCCCAATATTTATTGATTTCTGCTGTAGCTTCATCCCATTTTTCAAGATACTGCGCTTTAAAAATCAATTTTTCTGCTCCTTCTGAGAACGGTGCGGTTTCTTTAGTTACAATTCCTTTCAAACCTGGAACCGCAATTGCTAAAAGTTCATCAACTAATTTTGCAAAAGGACGCATTCCGCCAATTGAAAATTCGAAGAAATCTTTCTCTGGAAAAATTTCAATTAAACGACGTGTAAGGGCGCGGTGACCTTGCCAGTGTTTCAATAAATCTTCTGATGTAATTACTTGTGCTTCTAATGTTTTCATGATTTTAAAGTTTTTAAATTTCTATACTTCAAAAGTAAAATGGGCTGGTGACAACAGTTTGTCAGCAGGAAAAAATTATTTTAAAATATTTTTTTCCTGTTGCAGAAACACACCGTAGAGACGCATTGTATAATTGTAGAGATGTATGGTAGAGACGCACAGCAGTGCGTCTCCCGCAACGTAACCCCAATTTATTTTATAGAAAAAAAGAGCAATGAATAGTATTGGGAGCAAATTGTGGTTACTGGATCTTAGACGCACTGCTGTGCGTCTCTACAATACATTTGTACCAAATAAACATGCTATAAAAAAACTTAACACCTTAGAATTTCAGTCCCTATAGCTATCGGGATAGCATCTTTAAAAAAAACCTTTGTACCTTTGCCCCTCACAAACTTTGGAACTCAAAAAAAATGATCGAAGATAAAAATCCGCAGCGTACCAGTTTAGCACAATTAGGCGAGTTTGGCTTAATTGACCACTTAACCCGAAATTTTGATGTTACTCAGGAATCTACTTTAAAAAGCATTGGCGATGATGCCGCAGTTCTTGATTTTGCGGCTAAAAAAGCCGTTATTTCTACAGATTTATTGATAGAAGGCGTACATTTTGATTTGGCTTATATGCCGTTGAAACATCTGGGTTATAAATCAGTTGTAGTAAACCTATCTGATATTTGCGCCATGAATGCGAAACCAACTCAAATTACGGTTTCTGTTGCTGTTTCTAACCGTTTTCCGTTAGAAGCATTAGAAGAATTATTTGAAGGGATTACACACGCTGCAAAAGAATATAAAGTTGATGTTATTGGAGGAGATACAACCTCATCTCAAAAAGGATTAATTATCAGCATTACGGCAATTGGTGAAGCAGATGAAAATGAAATCGTTTACAGAAACGGTGCAAAACAAACTGATTTATTAGTTGTAACCGGAGACATTGGTGCTGCCTATATGGGATTGCAGGTTTTAGAGCGTGAAAAACAGGTTTTTCAGGTAAATCCAAACAGTCAGCCAGATTTAGATCCTTATACGTATTTGGTCGAAAGACAATTAAAACCAGAAGCAAGAACTGATGTTCGCACACTTTTGCATGCTCTTGAAATTAAACCAACTTCGATGATCGATATTTCTGACGGATTATCTTCAGAGATTATTCATTTGTGTAAACAGTCAAAAGTGGGTTGTAATTTATATGAAGATAAACTGCCATTAGATCCGCAGTTTATTTCGACTTGCGAAGAATTTAATATCGACAGTACAACGGTTGCTATCAATGGCGGAGAAGATTATGAACTTCTTTTTACTATTGATATTAAGGATTTTGATAAGATTAAAGGAAACCCAAACTTTTCAATAATTGGACATATGGCCGATGAAAGTGAAGGCGTTCATTTAGTAACTCGTGCCAATACTAAAATTGCTTTAAAAGCTCGCGGCTGGGATGCTTTGAGTGAATAAATGATTCTTTAAATTTTCAATAAAAAAATTCCAAATTCCAACATGATTATCAGTTTTGGAATTTGGAATTTTTTATTTGGAATTTCATTCTAAAAAAGCCCTTTGCCTTTTGCTTCTTTTACTAAATCATCATCAGAACCGGATCGTATTTTAAGCAGTTCTTTAAGGCTTGTTCTGCGTTTCTCGATTTCGGTTATCGAAATAGGAATGTATTGCGGCATTTCCTCAACTTCGGTTCCTTTTGATAAGTGAAATAAAATTTGTTTATCAAACTCATCAATTTCTATTGAATTGTGCGGTGATTGATTGAGCATTTTTACGACAGACTGACTGTAATATTTTTCGCTTTTCATTACTTTATCAAATGCAAAAAGCAATTCATCAAAAGTCAGATCGTTTTTAATAATTAATCCGTTTGGGTTAATTGTTCTTATGATTGTTTTGATTTTGAGCAGTTCTGTGTACATTGTCAATAAAACAATTTTGCAGTACGGCATCTTCTTTAAAATCAATTTTGCCAGGTCTTCACCAGAAAAAAGGTTTTTTTCTTCATAAGCCGGCATACTGATATCTAAAAAAGCGATTTCAAACTGCGGCGTATTTTCGTCTTCTAATAATTCATAAGCCGATCTACAGTCGTGCGCCTGCGCAATTATAAAATCATATTCTTTTGGGTTATACCGTGTTATTGCATTTTTATACCCTTCGATGATAAAAGGGTGATCATCAACAATTAAAATGTTAGGCTGAATTAATTCCGAATTTGGGTCTTTGAAATTAAGTGTCATTTGTCTGTAGGTTTATTTTTTGATCAATTGGAACTTTGACAACTAAGAGTGTTCCTTCTCCTTTAGCAGATTTTATGGCAACGGTGCCTTTACATTCTGCCGCTCGATATTCAATATTATGCAATCCAATTCCATTTTTGGTGCGTTTGGTATTAAATCCAACTCCGTTATCCATAATTGACAAAACCAAATGATCAATTTCGCTTTTAAATTCCACCTTAATCGTATCTGCCTTTGCGTATTTATTACAATTTTGAAGTGCTTCCTGAACAATTCGGTATAAATTGATTTTAACCATATTGTTTACAAGCTCCCATTTTATATGGGAATCAAAAGATGTTACCAGTTTTGATGGATATGTATTCTTTTGATTTTCAAATAGCTTTTTTAATATTACGACAAAGTTATTTATTAATTCAGATTTTTCTCTATTTAGGTCATGCGAAATTTCCCTAATATCTTCTTCAATATGTTTTAGCTCTGCCAGATATTTTTTTCGTTTTGCGGCGGCTTGTTCTTCATCCATTTTATCTAAACTATCCAAGCTTATTCGAATACCAAACATTCGTCCTAAAACGCCGTCGTGTAATTCCTGTGCTACTTTTTTCTTTTCTCTTATTCGGGTCGATTCAATTTCATTTTGCTGCGAAATCATTAGATTATAAACATCTTCATTTGCAATTTGCTGCTGTTGTTTAAAAAGTAATTCCCGGTTTTTTGCCTGCTGTGTTTTGTAAACATAAAAAAACAAACCTATTAAAGTACA
This sequence comes from Flavobacterium sp. NLM, assembly GCF_002210235.1. Classification (NCBI taxonomy): domain Bacteria; kingdom Pseudomonadati; phylum Bacteroidota; class Flavobacteriia; order Flavobacteriales; family Flavobacteriaceae; genus Flavobacterium; species Flavobacterium sp. NLM. The sequence continues at coordinate 15,303 of NZ_LIAC01000016.1, read as the reverse complement.
AATACTAAAAACATAAACCAGCGTTTTATTCTTCTCCTGCAAACTTGAGTTCTGATCTTTTATTTCATTCGTTTCGTATTCTATACGAGAGAATTTTTCTCCCATCTTGCGTTCTGCTTTCAGCATTTTATCATTAAGCTGAATATATTCTTTAGAATATTTAGAGGCATTTTTAGGATCAACAATAGCTGTTTGTTTAAGCGCTTCTAAAGTGTTTATTAATTTACTGTTTGTTCGTGATAATGTTAAGGCTTGTTTTGATAATTGCAATGCTTTAAAAGTATCTTTTTTAAAAGCAAAATACTCTGACAAATGTATTTTACTCGAAACTACTCCGGATGTTAGTCCAAGACTGTCCCGGATTTTTAAAGATTCATAAAACAAATCAGGTAATTTATTTGATTCTTTTAGTTTGAATTTAGCATAACCCAGATTATCAAGCAAAATTGCATATAAACTTGCTCTGTCTTCAAATAGTTTATCTTCTTTTAAACCTCTTTCAAAAAAAACTTTTGCCTGTTTGTAGTTCCCCATTTTCAGATATATAAAACCTACATTATTTAATGAAGCGGCTTTATACTGAAATATTGAGGATATTGATTTGTCTTCTAAAGTTTTTAAGGCTTTATTTTGAAACTCTAAGGCTTTTGAATATTCTTCTCTTTCATTGTATAATATGCCCAGCAAATTATAGCTTTCATAATAAAGGTCATTTGCTTTCTGCAGTTTCTTTAAGCTGCCCAAAGCTTTAAAAACGGCAATTTCGCTTTCGAAAAAATCACCTTCGTTATATTGCAGGCTTGCTTTATTTAAAAATGTTTTTGCCAGATTATACTGGTCATTCAATTTTAGATAAAGTTTTTCTGCTTTAAAATAATGCATAAAAGCACTGTCTGAAACAGATTGTGATGCATAATAATCTCCCAGATAAGTATAGGCTTTTGCCATATGCAATGAATCTTTAGACTTTTGTGTTCGGTCTAAAATCAGTTTGGTGATCTTTAAATAATCTTTCCAATCGCTCATATTGTAGTAACGATTAGCAACTTTAAACAGATTTACTTTATTAAGCGAATCATCTTTTTGATTTAAAATTATATGTAACGCTCTTTGATTGTAATTCTGTTTAATATCTAAAGGAAGATTATTTTCATTTGCTAATGAAAGATAGGTAGAAAGGCTATCTACTAAAGAAATTGTATTTTTATCTAATTCTTTTTTCTGGTTACAGGCCATAAAAACAAAGAATAGAAGTAATAGTATTTTACAATTTTTTTTCAATTGCGATTTTGTGTTTTCATCAAAAATACTAAAACTATTCACACAAAAAAAAAGCTGCCAAAAAATTGGCAGCTTCAATGCTTATTTAAAATGTAGTTAGTCTACTTTTTTATCTGTTCCGATAGATTGATTAACACTCGAAAAACCTAGTTGTTTGTTTACTGCATGAAAATCTTGTTTCTTTTGACCTCCTGTTGCTCCTCCGTCAATTGTTGGTATTCTTAATTTTTCATTTGAAACGATATTTGGGTTTGCAAATGAAGTTGCTACTGCTACTAAAGAAAATAATCCGAATGTTAAAGCTGTCTTTTTCATAACTCTTAATGTGTTTAATTTGATTTTTGTATTTGGGGTTTTTGATTGCTTTTGTGAGCGAATCATGGTGTAAAACTAACACCATAACCCAAAAAAATCTATATGAAAAAATAGCTTCGTGGTAGAACGTACCCAATTGATAGTCAATGGATACCAAATTTATGTAACCAGCTAATTACTAGATCTCTAGATAATTACCTTTTGAGAAATCAGCAATAATTAAATCGACGTTTGCCTTGTAGGTTTTTGAAAAAGGAATCTTTTTTGTGGAGTTTTTTATATAACAAACTGAGTTTCCGTTATGAATTCTTGCAATGTAGTTGCGATTAATAATATAACTGTTGTGAATTCGAATAAACGGATAGGTTAACACCTGTTCAAAATGTTTCAGCGTTTTGAAAGCAGTTACCATATCACCCGAATTTAAATAGATATCGGTTGAATTATTATCGGCTTGAAAATAACAAATATCGTCTGCGTTAATATAACGATGATCACCGTACGATTTAATGCAGATTACAAGTGGTTTATAAAACTCTTGATTTGTGTTTTGATCTGGAATTACGATAGGGGTGTTTTCTGTTCTTAAAACAGGTATTTCATTATCAACACTTATCTCAGGTCTGGTTTCTATAGATCGCGTTTCTTTGGGCTCTAAAAACATCTTTTCGAACTTTAAAAGCGTTTTTAGTAAATCTATATGGGTTAAAGGTTTTATGATGTAATCAAAAACGTTGTATTGAATGGCTTCAAAAGCCAAATCTTTTTTAGTTGTGGTTACAATGATTTTTGGGATAATTGATAAATACCGGTATAATTCGCCAATAAATGAAAGTGATAAATGACTTAGTGAATCTTGGGGATCAATTTCTAAAAACACAAAGGAAGGACGGTGTTCTAAAACCAAATTAAGTCCCTGACGGTAATTCGTAGCTGAAGCAATAAAAGTTAATTCTGAAAAACCTTCTGCAACGATTCTGGTTTTCAAAACACTTTCAGCGTCATTGTCAACAATAATATACGAATACTTCTTCAACTTTAACTTTTATTGATTTTTCATAACTTCCTGACAGCGTTTCTTCAATGCTTTAAAAAAATATTTGTAGGCATAGAAAATGCCCAATTAAATTTAAGCATTTCAATTATCCAAACATTCTATTGTTGATAGATTAATCGATTATGTTAATACATAAAGATGAAATGCTAAAAAACTCGTCGAAACGCAGGATTTAAAATTAAAAAAATCCCAAACTCCACAGAGGAATTTGGGATATTAATATCATGTTAATTTTAAAATTACATTTTCATCAACCAGTTTTTCATCGAAACTTCGTTTTCAATAATACCTCTTAATTCAGATATCTTAACGCGATCTTGTTTCATTGTATCTCTATGACGAATTGTTACTGTTTCGTCTTCAAGAGTTTGATGATCTACTGTAATACAAAATGGTGTTCCTAATGCATCTTGTCTTCTGTAACGACGGCCTACTGCATCTTTTTCATCATACGCCACATTGAAATCCCATTTTAAATCTTCGATGATTTTTTTAGAAACTTCCGGTAAACCATCTCTTTTAATTAATGGTAAAACCGCAGCCTTTGTAGGCGCTAAAACTGCTGGTAATTTTAGTACTGTTCTTGTTGAACCATCCTCTAAAGTTTCTTCTTGCAACGATGTTGCAAAAACTGCTAAAAACATACGATCAAGACCTACAGACGTTTCTACTACGTATGGCACGTAGTTTTCGTTTAGTTCAGGATCAAAATATTGCAGTTTTCTTCCTGAATATTGTTCGTGCGCTTTTAAGTCAAAATCGGTACGAGAGTGAATACCTTCAAGTTCTTTGAAACCAAAAGGGAAATTAAACTCAATATCTGCAGCTGCATTTGCGTAATGCGCTAATTTTTCGTGATTGTGAAAACGGTAATTCTCTTTCCCTAATCCTAAAGATAAATGCCAGTTTAAACGAGTTTGTTTCCAATGCTCATACCATTGCATTTCTTCTCCCGGACGTACAAAAAACTGCATTTCCATTTGTTCGAATTCACGCATACGGAAAATGAATTGTCTTGCAACGATTTCATTTCTAAACGCTTTACCTGTTTGAGCAATTCCAAAAGGAACTTTCATACGGCCTGATTTCTGAACATTTAAAAAGTTCACAAAAATACCCTGCGCTGTTTCCGGACGTAAATATAAATCCATTGCAGACTCTGCAGAAGCTCCAAGTTTAGTTCCGAACATTAAGTTGAATTGCTTAACGTCTGTCCAGTTTCTTGAACCAGTTTCAGGATCAGCAATTTCAAGCTCTTCGATTAAAGCTTTTACATCTTCAAGATCTCCATTTCCTAAAGAACGTCCTAAACGCTCTCTAATTTCTTTTTCTTTTGCTAAATATTCAACTACTCTGGCATTTGTAGTTACAAATTCCTGTTCGTTGAATGCATCACCAAAACGAGCTTTTGCTTTGTCAATTTCTTTTTGCGCTTTTTGGTGAATTTTTTCAGCAAAATCTTCCACTAAAACGTCAGCTCTATATCTTTTTTTAGAATCTTTATTATCAATTAACGGATCATTGAAGGCATCAACGTGGCCTGAAGCTTTCCAGGTTGTTGGATGCATTAATATTGCAGCATCAAGGCCCACAATATTTTCATTCATCTGAACCATTGATTTCCACCAATATTCACGGATATTCTTTTTTAATTCGACTCCATTTTGTGCATAATCATATACTGCACTCAATCCATCGTAAACTTCGCTTGACGGAAAAATAAATCCGTACTCTTTTGCGTGCGAAACCACATTCTTAAATAAATCTTCTTGTTTTGCCATAGTAATGCAAAAATATAAAAAGTACTTATAAAAAAAAGAAAAATAAAAAAGATTGAAGTTTAAATTTGGTTAGTTTTGTAACTAAATTCTTTCTATTTGTGTTTAATTTTATAATTGATCTCTTTTTCCCTAAAGTTTGCTCTGGCTGTCGTGCCGTTTTAATGACAAACGAAACCGTTTTATGCACGAATTGTCGTCATGAACTGCCTCTAACTCAATATTATTTAGATTCAAATAATGAAGCCGTCAAAAAGTTTTATGGTAAAATAGAAACCGAACACGTTTCTGCCTTTATTTATTTCATTAAAAAAGGAATTGTTCAGGAACTCATTCACAACCTGAAATATAAAGGCCACGAAGAAATTGGAACCGTTTTAGGAAATTGGTATGTAGAGGATTTAAAAGAACTGAAACTTGATACGCCATTTGATGCAGTAATTCCCGTTCCCTTGCATCCGCGAAAATTTAAGGAGCGCGGTTACAATCAGGTTACCACTTTTGGAAAGGCTTTAGCCGAAGGTTTGAAAATTCCGTATAACGGCTCGATTTTATATCGAAAGAAATATTCTAAAACACAATCAAAAAAGAATCTCTTGGGAAGATCTGAAAACATCGAAAATATCTTTGATGCAATTTCAACCGAAGAAAATCATAATAAACATTTTTTAATTGTTGATGATGTACTTACAACCGGAGCAACACTCGAAGCTTGTTCAAGGGCATTATTAAAAATTCCGGGAACAAAAATCAGTATTGTTTGTATGGCGATGGCGAACTCTTAAAAAAGGAAATTCCAAATAAATAATAAAATTCCAATAAAAAAGAAATTCCAAATTCCAATTAAAACTTGGAATTTGGAATTTAAAATATTGAGATTCAATAATTTTAGTTGACTATTATTTTCTTAACTGTTCTTCTGTTTCCATCAATAACAGTAACTAAATAAATTCCTGCCGAAACATTTGGAAGCTGAATGTTTTGATTAAAATCTCCAGATGCTGCGAAGGTTTGGGTGTAAACACTTTTTCCTAAAATATCGTGTACAAAAACCTGAACATTATTTGATTCACTTGCAAATTGGACTGTAAAACTTCCTTTATTTGGATTTGGATAAAGTGCAAAATCAAGAGTTTCAAAATCGTCTGTTCCTAAAGTAAATGTTTTGGTACAGATGTTGACTGATGCTGAATTTATTGTTCCAAACATTCCCGAAACAGCGTCACGAACTCTAAATGTCCATGTTCCCTGTTGTGTCTGCCCATTAAAAGCACTCAATTCATTAACCGGAATAACAATTTGTTCTGTTATTTTGCTGCAATCTAAAGCATTTCCTGAATCATCAAAATTAAGAATCAATGTCGAATTTAAACTTGGACATGATTTATTAAACAAACGAACTGTTGTTCCCTGCGGACTCACGATTTGGATTTCAAGATCAGATAATCGTTCGTGCGTAACATTTACCAAAACATTTACATCTGAAATTGTTCCTGTTGCACTTGGAACACTAACTGATTTTGTTGTATAACTTGTTGAAGCTATAATATTAAAAGGACTTTCAAAACTATAGGTATTACAGCTTGTTGTTGTTGTATACCCAATAGCAAAAGGTTTGCTGTTTAAAGTATAATAGATATTTGCCGTTGGTTCAATAAGAAGTCTGCAATTTGTAGACGAAGGAATACTGGCAGGCAGAGCAATAACTTCTGAACCATCATTTGGTGTATTAGCCGCTAAAGTGGTTGGAAAAGTTAAACCGCCATCTGTAGAAAGTTTGATATTTACTAATGAAGATCCCTGCAGATTATTCGTATTGTTAACGCTCCAGGTAATAGTTTGACTTGAGCCTTGCTGCCAGCTTACATTATCGCCATTATGCGATGTTACTGCAAAAGGTCCGGCTGTTGAAACCACATTAACAAACATTGCACTTGTATTGGTCTGCGCTGTACCTAAAGCTGCATTGTCCCTTCCTGTTAAAGTAAAATTTAATGTTCTGGCAATAGACGAAACAGACTCCCAAGTTGTCGTCAATTTATTTTGTAATACGGAATCATAACTTGGAAAATAACGAACAGGAGAAGTTGTTGGAGCAAATGATCTGAACAAAGGCCCGTCTGGTTTTGTTGGATATGCAATACTGTTTGCTTCAGATGTCGTAGTAGCATTATCATATTCTTCCCAAGTGTACGTGATAATATCCCCTTCTGGATCTGAACCGGTTCCTTTTAAAACAAATGGTGTACCAATTGGGATCGTATAATTACTTCCTGCACTAATTACAGGCGGATTATTGGTTAAATTGGTGCTAACCGGACAGCTTTTTCCAGCAAGCGTATTCTGAATCTGTAAAATACTTGCATATGCAAAATAGTCGTCAGAATTATTTTGAATATCATAATCACCCGTAACTCCGGCATATCCCATTATTGTAGAACCGCTTCCCGGCTCAACATTTACTGATGTTCTTTCACCTGAATCGTATGAAAAAGTATGATTCGCACCCAGTTGATGTCCAAATTCATGTATCACAAAATCAATATCAAAAGTATCGCCTTCAGGTTTTCCGTCTGAAGGAGACGTGAAAGCACTTCCTTTTGCTAAAGGATCACCTGTTGTTGGATTTGAACAAATACAACCTATGCAGCCGGCATTTCCTCCTCCGCCAGAAGCTCCGAATAAATGTCCAATATCATAATTACTATTTCCTATAACATTTGTCAACGTTGTTTGAACTTCCTGATTCCATGCGCCATCTGCACCATCTGAAGCTTTAGAATAAGGCTGAGTTGCAACATTGGTATAAATTACAGCATCATTATTGGCAATTAAAACCAGTTTTAATGCTAAATCTTTGTTTAAAATGCCGTTGACTCTTGTTAGTGTTGCGTTCATTCCTGCTAAAGCTCCTGCTTTTGTTCCACCAAAATACGCTGTATATTCTGCTGTACAGGACAATGCTAAACGAAGTGTTTTAAAAACTTTATTATTAGATGTTGTTTTTGCAGTTTTTCCTTCTTTGTTATTTATAACGGCATCTATAGTTTTACATACTAATTTTACTTTTGAAGCTGCATCTTTTGAAGAAAACAAAATATATTCTGCCTTGTTATCTGGGTTTTGCTCTATAAACTCAGTCGCTTTATCAGCTCTAAAAAGCATTGTTTGAAGTCCTCTTGGCGAAAGACTAAAATGTATTTTTGCCGATTTATCGTCTAAACCACTTCCTTCATAAGCTCTAATTTCTGGATATTTTGCCTGTAGTTCAGGATCAAAATTTGAAGATTCCCAAACCTGAAATCTTTCTAAAACTCCTTTTGCATTTGGAATCGTAATTTCGGCATTTGAAATTAACGAAGATTTTTGAGTTGTTTTGGCCAATTTTGCCGTTAAGGATTCTGTATTTAATTTATAATACAGTTTATCAGAATCAGTTACTGAAGCTTTTTTTCCAGAGACTGAAACCGAATTAACCTTTTGCCACAGGTCGTCATTTTGGGCATGAAGTTGTACAAATGAAAAGATAATCAGAAAATAAAGTAATTGTTTCTTCATGCTTAGTGATATTTTTATGAAATCAAATTTAGTCGAATTAAATCAAATTCTTACATCTAAACGACATTTAACGTTTTTTAGTCGACGAATCAGTAAATTTTTCGACAAAAGAAGGATAATATTCCTAAAAAATCAATTGCCCTTAGTACAAAATTTAAAATAGATAGTATAAATTTGCAGCATCTTAAATAATTTGTTTTGAAGCTCTTTCATTCTATAAACGATTTCCATTCGACCAAGAAAACAATTTTAACTCTTGGTACTTTTGATGGCGTACATATTGGTCATAAAAAAATTCTGGAAAGAATTACTCAAAACACGGAAAATGGAAAATACGAAAGTTTAGTACTTACATTTTTTCCGCATCCGAGAATGGTTTTACAAGAAAAATCAGAAATAAAATTGCTGAATACTATTGCTGAAAAAACAAAACTTTTAGAAGCAACCGGAATTGAAAATTTAGTTATTCATCCGTTTAACGAAAGTTTCTCAAGATTAACTGCCGAAGAATTTGTGAGCACTATTTTAGTTGATCAGTTTCATATTCAAAAAATAATTATTGGCCACGATCATCGTTTTGGAAGAAACAGAACGGCCAATATTGATAATTTAATTGCTTTTGGTGCCGAATATGGTTTTGAAGTGGAACAAATTTCTGCAGAAGAAATACAAGATGTTTCTGTTAGTTCTACCAAGATCAGAAAAGCTTTAGACGAAGGAAATATGGAATTAGCCAATGAATATTTAGGCTATGACTATTTTTTGAGCGGTGAAGTTGTAAAAGGAAAACAATTAGGAAGAACAATAGGTTTTCCAACAGCAAATATTCAAATTGAAGAGGAATACAAATTAATCCCTAAAAATGGAGTTTATGTTGTGAAGGCTTTGATTGATAATTTGGAAGTTTTCGGAATGATGAACATCGGCTTCAATCCAACAGTAAATGGCCAGAAACAAACTATCGAAGTAAACCTTTTTGATTTTGATGCTGATATTTACGGTAAAAAAATTGAGGTTTCATTATTGCAATATCTTCGCGGAGAACAAAAGTTTGGCTCACTTGATTTGCTGAAAGCTCAATTAAATCAGGACAAACAAGATTCTTTAGATTTTGTGAGTAAGCTTCAATAATTATATTTCAATTGATATAATTACAATATGTATAGTCCCTACTGGACAAAATGGAATGGTTTATAATGTATTTCTACCGATATTAAATCTCTACGAGATAAACTCCGTTAGGAGTTAATATCGGTAGCAAAAAAATACCACACCTGTATTAATGTCCTGTAAGGACTTCACTCGAGATTCTTTGAGTAACTTCAACAAATAAAATATATAGTCCCTACGGGACAAAATAAATACTTGAAAATTATATTCTACCGATATTAAATCTCTACGAGATAGATTTGTTAGGAATTAAAAATCAACTGCAAATATTACGCATCTGATTTCCATCATTATAATCTCTCTAGAAATACTCCGCTAGGAGTCAAATATCGGTAGCAAAAAAATACCACACCAGCATTAATATCCTGTAAGGACTTCACACGTTTCAACAAAAACATTCTTCTAAAACGTTATTTCTTGATCTATAAGATTTTACCAATTTTAGATCATCGTAGTTATTTTTTTAGTAAATTTGATATAGGACTCTGTTTCCCAAACATTTACTATTAACTTCTTTAAAAATAACCACTATGAAATTACCTAAAGAAATAACAAACGGTTTTTTAATATTCCTCGGAATTGGCATTTATTTTTTATTGATGAATTTATTAGGTCTGGCAGATTTGTTTTACCTGCGTACTCTCAATGTTTTTTTTATATTTTATGGTGTAAACAGAACCATGCAAATGAATCTTCATGAGGGAGAAACTGGTTTTGTATCAAATGCTGTGTCAGCTATGACAACTTCTGTTGTTGGTGTATCACTAAGTGTTTTAGGATTATTAATTTACAGCTATGCACGAGGCGGAGATGCTTATGTAGGAACATTATCTGAAGCTTTTATGTTTGGAGGAAATCCTTCTGTGCCAACTTATTGTATTTGTCTGCTTTTTGAAGGGCTCGCTTCATCGGTAATTGTTACTTTAATGATGATGTTATACTGGAACAATAAATATGCTGCCGATTAATTATTCAAAATAAAAACAACCATTTAAGCGCTCAAAAATCATAAAATTATAGGTTTTTATGATTTTTGAGCGCTTCTTTTTTAAAAGACTTGCCAAATATTCAATTACAACAATCAGTGTTGTTGGTTACTACAATTTAATTACTTTTAAAACTTCAAAAAAAATTGTATCCATGAGCATAACAAAACACAATTGGACAAAAGACGAAATAATAGCAATCTATAATAAACCACTAATGGATTTGCTTTATGAAGCTGCAACGATTCACAGACAAAAACATGATCCAAACGTCGTTCAGGTTTCTACTTTATTATCAATAAAAACAGGCGGATGTCCTGAAGATTGTGGTTATTGCCCACAAGCTGCAAGGTATAATACCGGAGTTGAAGGAAATGACTTAATGACGGTGAGCCATGTAAAAGCTCAGGCTTTAAGAGCTAAATCCAGCGGATCTTCCCGCGTTTGTATGGGAGCTGCCTGGAGAAATGTAAAAGATGGTGAAGAATTTGATCAGGTTTTAGAAATGGTTCGTACGATCAATAAACTTGATATGGAAGTTTGCTGCACTTTAGGTATGCTTACAGAAAATCAGGCGCAGCGTTTAGCCGAAGCTGGTTTATATGCTTACAATCATAATTTAGATACTTCTGAAGAATATTATAAAGATGTAATTTCTACGCGCGGTTTTGAAGACCGTTTACAAACTATCGAAAATGTTCGTAAAACAAACGTTACGGTTTGCAGCGGTGGAATTATTGGAATGGGAGAAAGTATTGAAGACAGAGCCGGAATGCTTGTTGCGCTTTCAACTTTAAATCCGCAGCCGGAATCTGTTCCTATTAACGCTTTAGTTGCTGTTGAAGGAACTCCGATGGAAGAAGAAAAACCGGTTGAAATCTGGGAAATGATTCGTATGGTTGCTACAACCAGAATTGTAATGCCGGAAACTCAAGTTCGTTTATCTGCCGGAAGAACTAACATGACTCGTGAAGGTCAGGCAATGTGCTTTTTTGCAGGAGCAAATTCGATTTTTGCCGGAGATAAATTATTAACTACTCCAAATCCTGATGTTAGCGAAGATATGAAGATGTTTGAAATGTTAGGATTGGTTCCGCAAAAGCCTTTTATAAAAGTTTCACAGCCAAAAACAGTAGAAGCTGCTGATTCTCAATTTAATTCTTTAGGAGAAAAACCGAGATGGTCAAGACCCGGACATACAATTGAAAGAAACGTTGAAGCTTCGATCAAATCAAAAATTTAGGCAAAAGAGTTAAAAAACTTCAATAAAATTTTTTAAATTGCTTATGACACAGAGTTATAAGCAATTTTTTTATTTATAAAAATGAAGTTAAAACAGATAGAAAGGGTCAAAAAAATCTCTAAGGAAGATTTTATTTCCCAATATGTAAAAAAACAAATCCCGGTTGTTGTTGAAGAACTAACGGAAGACTGGCCCGCTTATCAAAAATGGAAATTATCTTATATTAATGATATTGCCGGTGATATTACGGTTCCTTTATACGATGATCGGCCTGTAAACCATGAAGAAGGTTTTAATGAAGCTCATATGACAATGAAAATGAGCGATTACATTAACCTTTTGGAATCAAAACCTACCAATTATCGCATTTTTCTTTACAACTTAATGAAAGAAGTGCCACGGTTAAAAAATGATTTTTTATGGCCGGATATTGGACTAAAGCTTGTTAAGCAATTACCAATGTTGTTTTTTGGAGGCGAAAATGCCAGAGTATTTATGCATTACGATATTGATTACTCGAACATTTTGCATTTCCATTTTCATGGAGAAAAACAATGTATGATTTTTGCGCCAGACCAGTCAAAGTATATGTACAAGGTTCCGCATGCTTTGATTTCGAGGGAAGACATTGATTTTGATAATCCTGATTATGAAAAATTTCCTGCGCTTAAAAATGCTGAGGGATATATCACTAATCTTAAACATGGAGAAATGCTGTATATGCCCGAAGGTTACTGGCATTATATGAAATATTTGACTCCCGGATTTTCAATGAGTCTGCGGGCTTTTCCTAAAAACATCGTGAATTTATCTACAGCTGCATACAATGTTTTGATTATGCGCCATTTTGATATTATGATGCGGAAATTTAAAGGACAGAAATGGATTGACTATAAAAATAAAAAAGCAATTCAAAACACGCATGAAAACCTTCGGAAGAGTGCTTAATAAAAATAAAAGCCGGCTGCAGAATTAATTTTACAGCCGGCTTTTTATTTCAGTTTATAAATTAATGAAACGTAATTTTTCTGGTGGTTGTTTTTCCGTTTTCCAAAGTCACTTTTACAATCAAAACCTGATCTCCTGACTGCAGATTTGGAATCTGTAATTCGGTATTTTCAATCTTTTTATTGTTGTAAATCAATTTTCCTGAAATATCAAAAATGGAAACTTCTTTTATATAATCATGCGTTGAATTTACTTTAATGTTTTTATTCTTAACCGAAACAAAAAGATTATTTTCCTGATTTTCAAAATCATCAACTCCTAAATTTACTGCAGCATATTTCAAAACAAAGCGGTCCAGAAAAGTTCCTATTGATGTATTAAAAGTGTATTTTCCTGTTTGCAGATTATGTGTCGTATTGTTCCATTTATCTTCTAAATAAATAGCATGATTTGCTAAATCACCATCTGCATGGTCTATTGCTATTGAAAATTCGCCTTCAATTCCAGATCTGTACCCTAAAGGAACAACATCAGTATCTTGAAAAGGTACGGCGCGGCCCTGAACCGTTAATTTTCTTCCTTCGTTAATACTGTAAAAATCTACATATATATTTCCGTTTATGGTAACTCCATCATAATTATTGTCCCAGGTATCAGTTGCTCCTTCTATATATCCTACTAACAACTGTTTAAAAAGCCCCTGAGTATTTGTCATATTAAGCCAGACTCTGTGTTTTTCAATTGTTTCTTTATTGCTTTCTGCTGTTTTAAAAAACTGGCTGTTGTTTCCGGGAATTCTCATTGAATTTGTAAAAACAGCGTTTCCAGTAGTTTTTGCTTTTACGAAAAAAGCCTGACCAGCTGCTATATATCCTAATGGAGGAGTTTGATTTCCGGGTGTTCCTGCTCCTTGTCCACTCAGGCTGCCTACACTTGTACTTCCGGTTAAATTATAAATAGCATAATCATCGCTATTATAATTAAATTGAGCATCACCGGGAACAGAGCTGCTTGGTGCGGAGTTATGAGTCCAAAAATATAATGTTCCATACAAATTGGCCGCATTATCAAAAATAAATTGATCTGCATATATCGCCGAAGGATATGGATTGCCAAGCAAATGAGATTTCTCTGCAGCTACTAAAGGAACGGTAATTGTACCATTATTAGGAACTCCTTCTAAAAATGAATTATAAACTGAAGGAGCGGTGATATCGAAATTTTGAGGTGCTCTGACAATATAACCATACCCAGGCCTCATTTCCATCGTTCCATTATAATTTATTATCCATCCACTAATAGCATTATGGCTATAATACTTATCTGATAATGTGTTTGGTGACAAATCGTGTAATGTAAAAGCCGGTGTACGCACAATTGGCGAAGACCAATACGTAAAATCATATCTTCGAACTGGTGTGGTGTTTCGTTTATATATAATGTTACCTGTATTTACGACATTATTAACCTGCATTAAACTGGCATTATTTTCAAAAGTCAATAAACCTCCGTTGTTGCTCACTGAATTGGTAATCGTTAAAGTATGATTAGAATTTACGGTAACATTTGCACCTGCATCAACAACACAAGAACAACCACTCAAATCACCAGTTGTAGAATAATTACCTGAAAACCGAACTGCATCTGTAACTATGGGCGGACTTCCTTTTGACCAGCTTGTACCGTTCCAAATATTTGTAACCGGAGCTTTTATCTCCAGATTAATAGTTGGTAAAGAAGGACAAATATTTATATCATGTATCGTAAAAGTATAATTTCCCGGAGCTAAATTTGTTATTGTATAACTAGTTCCTGATGAAGTATAGGTTTGAGAAACTGTTCCGTTTTGCGTAATTGTCCAATTTGGGGATGCTAGTAAGCCGGTCAGATGTACACTTCCGTTTGGATTAACACAAGTTGGCTGCGTAATAATTGCTAATATTGGTGTAGAAGGTTTTGGTTCCACATCAATTCTTGTTTCTATTGCAAATTCTTCAGGGCAAGTTCCGTTTTTTACCACAGCTCTATAGCTGGTACTTGTTGTTAATACTCCCGGCTGATACATATTAGATGTATTTGCAAAAGGCTGCCAAACATATGGAATCGCTTCTGCATATTCCCATCTTACAATTGTTCCCGTATAATCTGTCAAAGTTAATAACGGACTTGGATCTCCTGCACAAATATGATTTCCTCCATGCACTGCACCACGTTCCGTTTTTGTTACCGTTGTAGTATTGCTTGCACTTGTATTTGAGGCACATCCTATTGAAGAATAACCAACAGTTACTGTTTTACTTCCAGCGTTAAGCCATTGTAATGTTACGGTATTACTTGATGCAGATAAATCTCCTGAGGTAATAATATAATCTGTATTCAAAACTCCCGGAACATTCCAGACATAATTTGATTGTCCGGTTTGAGTCGTATACGTAACATCTGTATTTACACAAACAGAAGCTGCGGGCTGCGTTGTAAATGTTGGCGTTGGAATTGGATTAATTGTTATTGCTGCTGAACCTCCGGTAAAACCAGAATTTCTAGCACAGGTATTTGCACCCGTTACTGAAACTAAAGTATAAGTTGTCGTTGTGATAACTGGGGTTGTAAAAGTGGCGAATGGAGTTCCGCTTACAACTCCTGAAGCCGTGCGATCTGCTCCACCATTTTCTTTATAAACAACTGTGTATAGGCCAGTTCCTGAAGTAGCAGTAAATGTCAATTGTCCCGCCCCAGTTGCACAAAACGGACCGTTAGCCGTTAAACTTCCCTGTGGTAATGGATTTACTGTTATTGTAGTTGAACCTGCTGTAAAACCAGAACTTCTAACACAGGAATTTGCTCCTGTTACTGAAACTAAAGTATAAGTTGTTGTTGCGGTAACTGGCGTTGTAAAAGTGGCGAATGGTGTTCCGCTTACAACTCCCGTTGCTGTGCGGTCAGCTCCTCCGTTTTCTTTATAAACAA